>NZ_JBSGBN010000091.1:0-39934 GCF_053601275.1 Streptomyces sp. NPDC004752
TGGGCCGCGCCGCGCCGGGCCGCGGCCGCGCCGGCGGCGGCCTGCGCTGCGGCCGGGCCGCCCGTGGCGGGCACGCCCGGCTTGCCCGGAGCGGGCTTCTTGCCGCCCTGGGCGACGTCGACGGGCAGCATGACCAGCGCCGTCGTACCACCCGAGTCGGACGGGCGCAGCTGGATGCGGATGCCGTGCCGCTGCGAGAGTCGGCCGACCACGAACAGACCCATGCGGCGGGAGACGGAGACGTCCACGGTGGGCGGCGCGGCGAGCCGCTCGTTGATCGCCGCGAGGTCCTCGGGGGAGAGGCCGATACCGGTGTCGTGGATCTCGATCAGCACCCGGCCGTCGGGCAGCGCATGACCGGTCACCTTGACCTTGGTCTGCGGCGAGGAGAACGAGGTCGCGTTCTCCAGCAACTCGGCGAGCAGGTGCACGAGGTCGTTGACGACACGTCCCGCGACCTCGGTGGTCGGCACCGAGGCCAGCTCGATCCGCTCGTACTGCTCCACCTCGGAGGCGGCGGCGCGGAGCACGTCAACCAGCGGAACCGGGCGGGTCCAGCGGCGGCCGGGCTCCTCACCGGCGAGGACGAGGAGGTTCTCGCCGTTGCGGCGCATACGCGTGGCGAGGTGGTCCAGCTTGAACAGCGAGGACAGCTGGTCCGGGTCGGCCTCGCGGGACTCCAGTTCGGAGATGAGCGACAGCTGGCGCTGGATGAGGCCCTGGGAGCGGCGCGAGAGGTTGGTGAACATCGCGTTGACGTTGCCCCGCAGCAGGGCCTGCTCGGCAGCGAGCCGGACCGCCTCGCGGTGCACGTCGTCGAAGGCCGCGGCGACCCGGCCGATCTCGTCCCGGGAGTGCACACCGACCGACTCCACGGACGTGTCGACGTCCTGCGGGTCGGACTCGGACAGATGCTTGACCAGCTCGGGCAGCCGGTCCTGGGCGACCTTGGTCGCGGTCTCCTGGAGCCGGCGCAGCGAGCGGATCATGGACCGGGCGACGACGAACGCGCCGACCAGGGAGACGCCGAGGACGAGCAGGATCAGCGCACCGGAGATGATCGCGTCGCGCTCGGTGGCGCTGCGCAGCTCGCGGGCCTTCTGCTCCATCTCTTCGAGCAGCGTGTGCTCGATCTTCTTCATCTGCTCGATCTTGGTCGAGCTGTCGTCCACCCAGTCGCGGTAGGAACGCTTCTCCGTCTGCTGCAGACCGTCCTGGCGTTCGAGGACGCGTTTGGCGTAGGTGTCCGAGGCATCGATCGTCGGGTTGCCCTCTTCGATGGGCTTGAGGAGTTCCTCGGCGCCCTGCGCGGAGTAGAGCTTGCGGAAGATGTTCAGCTCGGAGGACTGGCTCTCCAGCGCCGACTCGCCGTAGAGCCGGTCGTTGTCGGAGAGGTTCCCGGCCGTCCTGTTCGTGTCGGGCAGGGCCGCGGCGATGACGGCGCGCTGCACGGACGCGTACTCCTTGGAGGTGGAGAAGGCCGCCAGGGCGCGGGTGCGCTGGATCATCTCCGGGTTGCTGGACGCCTGCGCCATGTCCGAGGACAGGCCGATCAGCTGGGTGATCAGCCGGTGGTACGCCTCGACCGTCTGGGTGGAGTTGTCCTTGGCCTGGTACGCGGAGCGGCGGATCTTGGCCAGGCCGTCCAGCTGGCCGGCCAGGCCGATGAGGCTGTCGCGGACGCCCTGGAGGTTGCCGTCCTTGCTCGCGGAGCCGATGTCCTCGGAGGCGTTGAGGAAGCTGCTGAGGGCGCGGTCGGTCCGGTCCTGGTAGCCCTTGACGGTGAAGCTGTCGGCCTTCAGGCCGTGCGCCAGCGGTCCGGCGGACTGGTCGCGTTCCTCCTGGAGCGCGGCGGCGAGTTCGGTCGCCTGCTTCGTCATGTCCGTCAGCAGCTTCATGTTGTCGAGCTGCTGGATGTCGTCCAGGGACTGGTCGATGCGCAGCGCGCCCAGCGAGGTGGCCGCGACCACGGGGAGCGCGAGCAGCGACACCAGACGCGTGGAGATACGCCAGTTGCGCAGGGCTATGCGCGATCCGGGGCCGGTCGGGCTCTTGGCGCGCTTGACCGGCGGCGCGGGACTCGGCGGCGTGGACGGCGCACCGGGGCGTCCGGGGCGTTCTGTGCCGCCGCCGGACGGGGTCGGGCCCGGGTTCTGGGCGCGCTGGGGCGAGGCGCCGCGGTCGGTCCCGCCGTGCGCCCCCGGCTCCGCCGGAGCGCTGCCATCCCTCTTGAAACGTCCCTGCACTAGCGTCGCAACCTCTGGACCAGGCGCCCCTCCGCGCGAGCGGACGGGCGGTGTCGGCGTTGTGGGGAGCGACCCGAATACGCCCCCCAGGTGGTCGTGAGTGACCGGCGCTGGTTCCCCCTGTCTCGCCGCCACTCGGCGCTGCTTTGCGCCCCCTGAGCGCCGGCTCGATCCCGCGGCGGTCCGTGGAATTCCAGCACAGTGCCGGATCTCCAACAAGGCCCGTGGGCCAGCCTGTGGCCTCTGTGACAGCGTGTGAGTGGGGTGTCACGAGACGTGGAAAAAGTTCTCGCACATAACGGACTTACTCCTGCGAGTCGTCGACACCCGGACCGTGTCCCAGTCGCGATGATCAGGAGCGGAATAGCAGGTTCAAGGCCGCAATGTCCGTTTCGTCAGGGCGAATTGATGGCCGGAATTGACCGGTTTGCGTCCGGATTCGTGAGCAAACTCACACGCCAGTCAAGCGCGCTTCGCGACGGCCGTGGGGAATCGGGTGTTTAGCCTGACGCTTTACAAGAGGGAAGTATCTGCCAACCCGCCAACCACACAGGACAGGGTTCCTACAGCCGTGAAGACCACGATGATGTTCCGCACCATAGCCAACCCGCGTCGCACCACTCTCACCCACCTCGACGACGCCGACGGGCCACAGGCGCCGGAACACCCGGAGCACTCCCTCGACCTTCCCGCCCAGACCGCCAACCCGCGGCGCACGGTCCTCATGGAGGCCCCGGTCGCGGCGGCCACCCCCGCGGAGTAGTACGCGCACGGGCCGCGCACCGCGGGACCCGGCCCGCCGCACGACACGGGCGCCACTCCTGCGAGTGGCGCCCTTCGTCGTGCCCGGTATACCGCGAGGGCACGGACCCGTATATCGCGAGGGCACGGCCCCGCCGCCGCGTTAGCCTGGAGCGTCAGACTCCAGCCGACATCCAGCCGGTCTCCGGCCGACGCGGTCTTCTTAAGTTAAGGGGCGCGAGCATCCCGTGCGCATCGTCAGGTTCTCCATCGACGGGAACGTCGCCTTCGGCGCGGTCGAGGGCGACAAGCAGGACGAACTCGTCCTCGACATCATCAAGGGCATCCCGTTCGCGGACCACGAGCTGTCCGGGACCAAGGTCCCGCTGAGCAAGGTCCGGCTGCTCCCGCCGGTGCTCCCCAACAAGGTCGTGGCCTTCGGCCGCAACTACGCCGAGCACGCGAAGGAACTGGGCAACGCGGTGCCCGACGCCCCGTTCGCCTTCTTCAAGCCGTCCACCTCGGTGATCGGCCCCGGCGACGAGATCCAGTACCCGTCGTTCTCCACCGAACTGCACCACGAGGCAGAGCTGGCGGTGGTCATCGGCCGGATGTGCCGCGAAGTCCCGCGCGACCGCGTCAAGGACGTGATCTTCGGCTACACCTGCGCCAATGACATCACCGCCCGTGACGTCCAGCGGCGCGAGAAACAGTGGGCCAGGGCCAAGGGCTTCGACACCTCCTGCCCGCTCGGCCCCTGGGTGGAGACGGACCTGGACCTGGAGCGCGCGAACGACCTCACCCTCCAGCTCACCGTCAACGGCGAACAGCGCCAGCTGGGCCGCACGAGCGAGATGATCCACCCCATCGAGGACCTCATCGTCAACATCACCGAGGCCATGACGCTGCTCCCCGGCGACGTGGTGCTCACCGGCACCCCGGCTGGCGTCGGCCCCCTCAACGTCGGCGACGAGGTCGCCGTCACCATCGAAGGCATCGGCACTCTCACCAACAAGGTTGTCAAGCGTGGCTAGCGCACCTGTACGCGTCCGTTTCTGCCCCTCGCCCACCGGTAACCCCCATGTGGGCCTGGTCCGCACCGCCCTGTTCAACTGGGCGTTCGCCCGGCACCACCAGGGCACGCTCGTCTTCCGCATCGAGGACACCGACGCGGCCCGCGACTCCGAGGAGTCCTACGGCCAGCTCCTCGACGCGATGCGCTGGCTGGGCTTCGACTGGGACGAGGGCCCGGAGATCGGCGGCCCGCACGCGCCGTACCGCCAGTCGCAGCGCATGGACCGCTACGCCGACGTCGCCGACAAGCTCCTCGAAGTCGGCCACGCCTACCACTGCTACTGCTCCCAGGAGGAGCTGGACACCCGCCGCGAGGCGGCCCGCGCGGCCGGCCGGCCCTCCGGATACGACGGCCACTGCCGTGACCTGACCGCCGCCCAGGTCGAGGAGTACCAGGCCCAGGGCCGCACCCCGATCGTCCGCTTCCGTATGCCGGACGAGACGATCACCTTCACCGACCTGGTCCGCGGCGAGCTGACCTTCACCCCGGAGAACGTGCCCGACTACGGCATCGTCCGCGCCAACGGCGCACCGCTGTACACGCTGGTCAACCCGGTCGACGACGCCCTCATGGAGATCACCCACGTCCTGCGCGGCGAGGACCTGCTCTCCTCCACCCCCCGCCAGATCGCCCTCTACAAGGCGCTGATCGAGCTGGGCATCGCCAAGGGCATCCCGGAGTTCGGCCATCTGCCGTATGTGATGGGCGAGGGCAACAAGAAGCTTTCCAAGCGGGACCCGCAGTCCTCCCTCAACCTCTACCGGGAGCGCGGCTTCCTCCCCGAGGGGCTGCTCAACTACCTCTCCCTGCTGGGCTGGTCGCTCTCCGCCGACCAGGACATCTTCAGCGTCGACGAGATGGTCGCGGCCTTCGACATCGCCGATGTGAACCCCAACCCGGCCCGCTTCGACCTGAAGAAGTGCGAGGCGATCAACGCCGACCACATCAGGCTGCTGGACGTGAAGGACTTCACCGAGCGTTGCCGCACGTGGCTCCAGGCGCCGTTCGCGCCCTGGGCGCCCGAGTCCTTCGACGAGACGAAGTGGCAGGCCATCGCCCCGCATGCGCAGACCCGCCTGAAGGTTCTGTCGGAGATCACGGACAACATCGACTTCCTGTTCCTGCCCGAGCCGGTCTTCGACGAGGCGAGCTGGGCGAAGGCGATGAAGGAGGGCTCGGACGCCCTGCTGCGCACGGCCCGCGAGAAGCTGGAGCCGGCCGACTGGACCTCGGCCGAGTCCCTGAAGGAGGCCGTCCTGGCGGCCGGCGAGGCGCACGGCCTCAAGCTGGGCAAGGCCCAGGCCCCGGTCCGGGTCGCGGTCACCGGCCGCACGGTCGGCCTGCCCCTCTTCGAGTCCCTGGAGGTGCTGGGCAAGGAGCGGACGCTGGCCCGCATCGACGCGGCCCTGGCGAAGCTCACCGCATAACGGCACAGCGCAGAACGGCACAGCGCAGAACGGCGGCGCGCACAACGGCGGCGCGCTACCGTCGGCCCATGAGCATCCGAGCCGTGGTCTGGGACGTGGACGACACCCTTTTCGACTACACGACCGCCGACCGGGCCGGCATGCGGGCACATCTGGCGGCGGAGGGCCTGCTGCACGCGTACGACGGCGTGGAGCAGGCCCTCGCGCGCTGGCGGGAGATCACCGACCGGCAGTGGGCGCGGTTCGCAGCCGGCGGGGTCGGCTTCGAGGAGCAGCGCCGGGACCGGGTGCGGGACTTCCTGGGGGCGGAGCTGACCGACGCCGAGGCCGAGGCATGGTTCGGGCGCTACATCGCGCACTACGAAGCCGCCTGGAGCCTGTTCCCCGACGTGCTGCCCGTCCTGGACACCCTCGCCATGAGCCACCGGCACGCTGTGCTGTCCAATTCGAGCAGCCAGGTCCAGGAGCACAAGCTGCGCACCCTCGGGGTGCGCGGCCGCTTCGAGGCGATGCTGTGCGCGGCCGAACTCGGCGTCTCCAAGCCAGCCCCCGAGGCGTTCCTGGCGGCCTGCGAGGCCCTGGAACTGCCGCCGCACGAGGTGGCGTACGTCGGCGACCACCCGGAGATCGACGGACGGGGAGCGGCCGAGGCCGGGTTGCTGTCCGTGTGGATCGACCGCGGCGGGGAGCCGACCGACGGGGCGGCCGTCGCAGCGGCCCACCGGATCTCCTCGCTGGCCGAACTCCCGGCGATCGTCCGCGCGGATACCCGTTTTGGAGCCCCGTCCACCTTCGGGTAATGTTCTTCCTGCGCCGCGGAGAGCGGGCCGGAAGGCCAAGGAACCGGGCGCACAACTAGAACAAGATCCCCTTCAGGGCTTGCGTTCCAGTGGCCTATGGTGTAATTGGCAGCACGACTGATTCTGGTTCAGTTAGTCTTGGTTCGAGTCCAGGTAGGCCAGCTCGCAGAGCTCATCTGCATACGCGGATCTCATCCGCAAGCCCCCGTTGTGTAGCGGCCTAGCACGCTGCCCTCTCAAGGCAGTAGCGCCGGTTCGAATCCGGTCGGGGGTACGGTCCCGATCATCTCGGGATGCAGGGGCCCCCGTTGTGTAGCGGCCTAGCACGCCGCCCTCTCAAGGCGGTAGCGCCGGTTCGAATCCGGTCGGGGGTACTGACTGGTCTAAACCATCATTGGTCTATGGTGTAATTGGCAGCACGACTGATTCTGGTTCAGTTAGTCTTGGTTCGAGTCCAGGTAGACCAGCTCGGATCTGCGGAAACGTACGATCCTCGCCCCCGTTGTGTAGCGGCCTAGCACGCCGCCCTCTCAAGGCGGTAGCGCCGGTTCGAATCCGGTCGGGGGTACAAGACGATGGCTCTTCGCCTCAGCCAATGCGCTGAGGTGGGGGGTCATTTCTGTTGTTCGGCCCGCGGGTCGTATGTGGTTGGTCGCGCATGCAGTTCCCTGTGCCCCTGGGGGCAGGTCCCCGTCGGCGCGATCTGCCGCGGCGTTGAGGCTGATCTTTGCCGACGGGGTACGACGTTCCGCTCGTGCTCAGCCCGAGCGGCGCAGGGCCTCGGAGAGCCGGGCGGCGGAGTCGATGACCGCCTGGGCGTGCATCCGGCCCGGGTGCCGGGTGAGCCGCTCGATGGGGCCGGAGACGGACACGGCGGCCACGACGCGGTTCGAGGGGCCGCGCACCGGCGCGGAGACGGACGCCACGCCCGGCTCACGCTCGCCGATGGACTGGGCCCAGCCGCGGCGCCGCACGCCGGACAGGGCCGTCGCGGTGAAGCGGGCACCCTGGAGGCCGCGGTGCAGTCGCTCGGGCTCCTCCCAGGCGAGCAGGATCTGCGCGGACGAGCCCGCCTTCATCGTGAGCGTGGAGCCGACCGGGACCGTGTCCCGCAGTCCGGACAGCCGTTCCGCGGCGGCCACACAGATGCGCAGGTCGCCCTGGCGCCGGTAGAGCTGAGCGCTCTCGCCGGTGATGTCCCTCAGATGCGTGAGCACCGGGCCGGCCGTCGCCAGCAGACGGTCCTCGCCTGCCGCCGCGGCCAGCTCGGCCAGCCGCGGTCCGAGGATGAAACGGCCCTGCATGTCGCGTGCCACCATACGGTGGTGCTCCAGCGCCACGGCCAGCCGGTGGGCCGTGGGTCGTGCCAGTCCGGTGGCGCCGACCAGACCCGCGAGGGTGGCCGGACCGGACTCCAGAGCGCTCAGGACGAGGGCCGCCTTGTCCAGAACGCCGACGCCGCTACTGTTGTCCATGCAACGATACTCACGTCTCACTCTGTGAAACGCAAGTTCAATTTTCGGTGGAACACGCCACCCTGGGAAGACACAGTGGCCCGCGGACCGTGGGCTTGGCGGCGGACGCCCGGGGAACAGGGGCACGGGCGCCGTTTCCTGAGAGATCTCTAGTTGGGCCGGCGCAACAAGGCCGGCCGGAGGGAAAGCGATGGGTAGGACACTCGCGGAGAAGGTCTGGGACGACCATGTCGTCCGGCGCGCCGAGGGCGAGCCCGACCTCCTCTTCATCGATCTGCACCTGCTGCACGAGGTGACCAGCCCGCAGGCATTCGACGGTCTGAGGCAGAACGGGCGCCGGGTGCGCCGCCTCGACCTCACCATCGCGACCGAGGACCACAACACCCCGACCCTCGACATCGACAAGCCCATCGCCGACCCGGTCTCCCGCGCCCAGCTGGAGACGCTGCGCAAGAACTGCGCCGAGTTCGGGGTACGGCTGCACCCGCTGGGCGACGTCGAGCAGGGCGTGGTGCATGTCGTCGGCCCCCAGCTGGGCCTGACCCAGCCCGGTACGACGGTCGTCTGCGGCGACTCCCACACCTCCACGCACGGCGCCTTCGGCGCGCTGGCGTTCGGCATCGGCACCTCCCAGGTGGAGCACGTGCTGGCCACCCAGACGCTGCCCCTGGCCCGCCCGAAGACCATGGCGATCACGGTCGAGGGCGAACTGCCCGCGGGCGTGAGTGCCAAGGACCTGATCCTGGCGATCATCGCGAAGATCGGCACCGGCGGCGGCCAGGGCTACATCCTGGAGTACCGCGGCTCCGCCATCGAGAAGCTCTCGATGGAGGCCCGGATGACCGTCTGCAACATGTCGATCGAGGCCGGCGCCCGCGCGGGCATGATCGCCCCCGACGAGACGACCTTCGCCTATCTCAAGGGCCGCCCGCACGCCCCCGAGGGCGCCGACTGGGACGCCGCGGTGGAGTACTGGAAGACGCTGCGCACGGACGAGGACGCGGTCTTCGACGCCGAGGTGGTCATCAACGCCGACGAACTCACCCCGTTCGTCACCTGGGGCACCAACCCCGGCCAGGGCGCGCCCCTTTCGTCGGCGGTCCCCGACCCGGCTTCGTACGAAGACGCCTCGGAGCGGCTGGCCGCCGAAAAGGCCCTGGAGTACATGGGGTTGGCGGCCGGGCAGACGCTGCGCTCCATCAAGGTGGACACGGTCTTCGTAGGCTCCTGCACCAACGGCCGCATCGAGGACCTGCGCGCCGCCGCCGGCATCCTCAAGGACCGCAAAGTCGCCGACGGCGTACGGATGCTGGTCGTCCCGGGCTCCGCGCGGGTCGGTCTGCAGGCCGTCTCCGAAGGCCTGGACGCGGTCTTCAAGGAGGCCGGCGCCGAATGGCGGCACGCGGGCTGCTCGATGTGTCTGGGCATGAACCCCGACCAGCTCGCCCCGGGTGAGCGCTCCGCGTCCACCTCCAACCGCAACTTCGAGGGCCGACAGGGCAAGGGCGGCCGTACGCACCTGGTGTCGCCGCAGGTCGCGGCCGCTACGGCGGTCCTGGGCCACCTGGCGTCCCCCGCCGACCTGTCCGACGCCGACACCCGTACGCCCGCTGGAGTCTGAGAGCCATGGAAGCATTCACCACGCACACCGGCCGGGCCGTCCCGCTACGCCGCAGCAACGTCGACACCGACCAGATCATCCCTGCTCACTGGCTCAAGAAGGTGACCCGGGACGGATTCGAGGACGGGCTGTTCGAGGCATGGCGCAAGGACCCGGACTTCGTGCTCAACCGCCCCGAGCGGCAGGGCGCGACCGTGCTGGTCGCCGGCCCCGACTTCGGCACCGGCTCCTCCCGTGAGCACGCCGTCTGGGCGTTGCAGAACTACGGCTTCAAGGCCGTGATCTCCTCCCGGTTCGCCGACATCTTCCGGGGCAACTCGCTGAAGAACGGCCTGCTCACGGTGGTCCTGGAGCAGAAGATCGTGGACGCGCTGTGGGAGCTGACCGAGAAGGACGTCACTGCTGAGGTCACTGTGGACCTTGAGGCGCGTGAGGTGCGCGCCGAGGGCATCACCGCCTCGTTCGAGCTGGACGAGAACTCCCGCTGGCGGCTGCTGAACGGGCTGGACGACATCTCCATCACCCTGCGGAACGAGGCCGACATCGCCGCGTACGAGGCGAAGCGGCCCGCCTACAAGCCGCGGACGCTGAAGGTCTGAACCACCGGCCCAACAGGTCGATATTCGGCCACGCCAACACCCCGTCTGTACCCCCGATCGCCACGATCGGGGGTACAGCCATGTCTGCGCCCGAACGGCCCCGAACCGCCCCCGCCCGTCTCTCAACTCCCCACGTTAGGTGGGTGATCAGCGGGGTAGGGCTCCGATGGGGCGGCGGATTCCGCGGGCGTTCGGAAGGCCCGAGGCTGCGACAGTTGCCCCCTGGGCAGGCGACAACTCGCCCCAGATGGCACAATCTGTGCATGGAACACGACGGCCAACTCCAGCTCTATGCGGCGGTCGCGGACCAACTGAAGGAAGCGCACGCAAGGGTGCGCGCACTGCAAGTCCCGGAGGGCGTACGGATGGCGCTGACCCGGAAGCTGCTGGTCATTACGGCCGCGGCCAAGCACGATCTCGCCGATGCGGCAAGGCGGCTCGACCGGTTCGCCGCGGACCTCGACGCGGGGCGATTCCCCGAAGAGGAACGCTGAACAAGTCCGAGAGGACCGAGTCTGTTGCGGCACAAGGGTGATTAGCCCGTTTCGTGTTTGATTTGCGGTATATATCTGCCTAACGTGCGAAAAAGCTAGATCACTTTCGTTCTGGCGATGTCTCCGAAGGGGAAGACGTGAACAAGGCGCAGCTCGTAGAAGCGATTGCCGACAAGATGGGTGGCCGTCAGCAGGCCGCCGATGCTGTCGATCATGTCCTGGACGCCATCGTCCGCGCGGTCGTCGCGGGCGAGCGGGTCTCGGTCACCGGCTTCGGGTCCTTCGAGAAGGTGGACCGCCCCGCTCGCTACGCCCGTAACCCCCAGACGGGCGAGCGGGTTCGGGTCAAGAAGACCTCGGTGCCGCGCTTCCGTGCCGGTCAGGGCTTCAAGGACCTGGTGAGCGGCTCGAAGAAGCTCCCACGTGGTGGCGAGGTCTCGGTCAAGAAGGCGCCCAAGGGCAGCCTGACCGGCGGTGCCGCCGCGACGGTCAAGAAGGCAGCCGCCAAGAAGACGGCCGCCAAGAAGGCCACGGCGGCGGCGAAGAAGGCCGCGGTGAAGAAGACGGCCGCCAAGAAGACGACGGCGGCGGCCAAGAAGGTCACGGCCAAGAAGACGGCCGCCAAGAAGACGACGGCGGCCGCCAAGAAGGCCACCGCGAAGAAGGCGGCGGCGAAGAAGGCGACGGCCAAGAAGGCCCCGGCGAAGAAGGCTCCGGCCAAGAAGTCGACGGCTCGCAAGACCACCGCCAAGAAGGCCACCGCCCGCAAGGCGTAAGGGCACCAGGGGTACTCACACGCCGGGCCGGACTCCCGAGGGAGTCCGGCCCGCGGCGCGTTTCGGGGGCTTCTCGCCGTTCGGCGCGTACGCTTCGCCGTTCAGAGCGTCTGCAGGGTCACCAGGGTGATCCGCAGGCCCGGGCCGGTCCCGTCCGCCGGTTCCGTCTCGATCCGCACCCGCTGCCCGGGCCGCAGCAGCCGCAGCCCGCCCGCGTCGAACGCCGGCGCGTCGAAGGGCACCGGGGTGCCGTCGTCCAGCAGTACCTGCCCGCTGCGGGTCTCGGGGTCGTATGTGTACGCGGTCGCCTGCATGGCGGCAGCCTACTGCCCGGCGATCAGCAGGCGCGCGCTCGCTGCCGCGGTGCGCGGGCCCACCCCGAGCGCCAGCGCCGCGCGCAGATCGGCGCCGGTGTCCACGTCCTGCCGTACCGAGTCGACCGCGTCCAGCCGGAGTTCCACCGCGCCCGACGCACCGTGCCGGGCGCGGGAATCGCCGCCGAAAGCCGGGCCCAATTCCAGGCCCGGGGCCGCCGCAAGCAACGTCGTGCCGATTCCGGCGGCGTCGGGGAGAAAGGCGCGCGGGAATTCGGCCGCGGCCTTCAGCACCCGGGACAATTCCAGCGGGCGCAGGGCCGGCAGATCGGCGTTCAGCGCCGCCACCGCGGCTTTCGGGCGGGCCGACCGTACGACCCCTGCCGCGTGTGCCAGGGCGGCGTTCAGGCCGCCGCCCGGCTCGTCCGGGACGATGCGGGCGCCCAGCGCCGCGAGTTCCCGGCCGGCCACCGCGTCGTTGGTGACGACCGCCACAGCCCGCACCGCCGCCGAGGCCAGCGCCGCCGCCACCGTGTCCTGCGCGAACGCCAGGGCCAGCCCCGGGCGCAGCCCGTCGGCGGCGGTGTCCGAGAGCCTGCTCTTGGCCAGCGCCAAGGGCTTCACGGGGATGACCAAGGTCCACTGCACCGACGTACCGTTCCTCTCTCGTCGCGCTCATTGTCACCCGGGTCATCCGGCGGCCGGGGCGGCGGGGCGTACGGTGTTCTCGACAGACCGGCGGCCTGGAGCGACACTTGTGCGGCTCCCCAGGCTCTAGAGGAAGGTGCGCGCGTGCCCCGCCGCAGAATCGGCTTCTGGTACCGCTTCGCCGCGGTGATCTGCAAACCGCCGCTGGTGGTTCTGATCAAGCGGGACTGGCGTGGAATGGAGCACATTCCGGCCGAGGGCGGATTTATCACCGTGGTGAACCACAATTCCCACATCGATCCCTTCGCGTACGCGCACTATCAGTACAACACCGGACGGGTGCCGCGATTCCTGGCGAAGAGCGGTCTTTTCAAGAAGGGATTCGTCGGGGCCGCGATGCGCGGCACCGGACAGATCCCCGTGTACCGGGAGAGCACCGACGCGCTCAGCGCCTTCCGGGCCGCGATCGACGCCGTGGAGCGCGGCGAGTGCGTCGCCTTCTACCCCGAGGGCACCCTCACCCGCGACCCGAACGGCTGGCCCATGACGGGCAAGACCGGTGCCGCGCGCGTGGCCCTGGAGACCAGGTGCCCGGTCGTTCCCGTCGCCCAGTGGGGCTGCAACGAGCTGCTGCCGCCGTACGCCAAGAAGCCCAACCTGCTGCCGCGCAAGACGCACCATGTGCTCGCGGGCCCGCCGGTGGACCTGTCGCGCTTCTACGGCCAGGAGATGACCGCGGAGGTCCTCAAGGAGGCCACCGACGTCATCATGTCCGCCATCACCCGCCACCTGGAGGAGATCCGCGGCGAGAAAGCGCCCGACAGGCCGTACGATCCGCGCCGGGAGCGGATCGAGCAGCGGCGCAGGACGCGGGCGCAGAGCGGTCAGGAAGGGGACGGCGGCCAGTGAGCGAGCCTGTCAAGGCGGCGGTCTTCAGCGCCGGTTCGTGGGGCACGGCGTTCGGGATGGTGCTGGCCGACGCGGGGTGCGAGGTCACCCTGTGGGCCCGGCGTCCCAAGATCGCGGAGGCGATCAACTCCACGCGGACGAACCCCGACTATCTGCCGGGTGTCGAGCTGCCGGCCAACCTGCGGGCCACCACCGACCCCGCCGAGGCCGCCGCAGGCGCCGACTTCACGGTGCTGTCGGTGCCCTCGCAGACGCTGCGCGAGAACCTCGCCGCCTGGGTGCCGCTGCTCGCGCCCGGCACGGTCCTCGTCTCCCTCATGAAGGGCGTGGAACTCGGCTCCACGATGCGGATGAGCGAGGTGATCGAGGACGTCGCCAAGGTCGGCCACGACCGGATCGCCGTGGTCACCGGCCCCAACCTGGCCCGTGAGATCGCCGCCCGGATGCCCGCGGCGGCCGTCGTCGCCTGCACCGACGAGGCGGTGGCCCGGCGGCTCCAGGCCCACTGCCACACGCCCTACTTCCGTCCGTACACCAACACGGACGTGGTGGGCTGCGAGCTGGGCGGCGCCGTGAAGAACGTCATCGGACTGGCCGTGGGCATCGCCGACGGCATGGGGCTCGGCGACAACGCCAAGGGCTCGCTGATCACGCGCGGGCTCGCCGAGACCACCCGGCTCGGCGCGGCGCTGGGCGCCGATCCGCTGACCTTCTCCGGACTCGCCGGCCTGGGCGACCTGGTGGCCACCTGCTCCTCGCCGCTGTCCCGCAACCACACCTTCGGCACCAACCTCGGCAAGGGCATGACCCTGGAGGAGACCATCGCGGTCACGAGCCAGACCGCCGAGGGCGTCAAGTCCTGTGAGTCCGTGCTCGATCTGGCCCGCCGGCACGGCGTCGACATGCCCATCACGGAGACGGTCGTCGGCATCGTGCACGCGGGCAAGCCGCCGGTGGTGGCCCTCAAGGAACTGATGTCGCGCAGCGCCAAACCCGAACGACGCTGAGCGAACCGGGTCTCATTTGGTCCGTTTGCGTTCGGGGGTGACGCTGTCTGAGGCCACTACCAACGGGTACCCTCAACGCGATATGAGCACCGAGAACCTCCCCCAGAGCCCTGAGCAGCAGCCGCGCAAACCGCGTGTGGCCGTCGTGTTCGGCGGGCGCAGCTCCGAACACGGGATCTCCATGGTCACCGCGGGCGCCGTGCTGAGTGCCATCGACCGCACCAAGTACGACGTGCTGCCGATCGGCATCACGCGGGACGGGCGTTGGGTGCTCACCGCGGACGCCCCGGAGCGCATGGCCATCGCCGAACGCCGCACGCCCGACGTCGAGGAACTCACCGAGTCGAGCGAGGGTGTCGTGGTCCTCCCCGTCGACCCGGGCAACCGCGAGGTCGTCTACAGCGAGCCCGGCTCCGTGCCGAAGGCGCTGGGCGAGGTCGACGTGGTCTTCCCGGTGCTGCACGGCCCGTACGGCGAGGACGGCACCCTCCAGGGGCTCCTGGAGCTGTCCGGCGTCCCGTATGTGGGCTCGGGCGTGCTCGCCTCGGCCGTCGGCCAGGACAAGGAGTACATGAAGCGGGTCTTCACCTCCTTCGGGCTCAAGGTCGGCCCGTATCTGGTGATCCGGCCGCGGGAGTGGGAGCGGGACGAGCCCGCCGCCCGCAAGCGGATCGTCGACTTCGCCGGGGACCACGGCTGGCCGCTGTTCGTGAAGCCCGCGCGCGCGGGGTCGTCGATCGGCATCACCAAGGTCGACGACCTGTCCGGGCTGGACGAGGCGATCGCCGAGGCCCGGGCGCACGACCCGAAGTTCCTGGTCGAGGCCGCGCTGCGGGGCCGCGAGATCGAGTGCGGGGTGCTGGAGTTCGAGGACGGGCCGCGGGCCTCCGTACCGGCCGAGATCCCGCCGCCTGACGCGCACGCGTACTACGACTTCGAGGCCAAGTACATCGACTCGACGCCCGGCATCGTGCCCGCCCCGCTGACCGAGGAGGAGACCGCCGAGGTGCGGCGGCTCGCGGTCGCGGCCTTCGAGGCGGCCTCCTGCGAGGGGCTGGTCCGCGCGGACTTCTTCCTCACCGAGGACGGCGAGTTCGTGATCAACGAGATCAACACGATGCCCGGCTTCACGCCGATCTCGATGTACCCGCAGATGTGGCAGGCGTCCGGGGTCGGCTATCCCGAGTTGGTGGATCTGCTGGTGCGGGCGGCGCTGCGGCGTACCACGGGTCTGCGCTGACGCTCCGCTGGGGGGCGGGGAACGGGGGCGGGGGTGGCTGGGCTGCGTTGTCGACTGCGGGTGTGATGTGGCCGGGCGCGCAGTTCCCCGCGCCCCTTTGGGGCGCTGCCGTAGCGGTGTGGGCTTTGACGGGGTGTGCTGGGGCGTCGGTTGGGTGCGGCTGTGTCGTGGCTGGGCGCGCAGTACCCCCCGCCCCTTGGGGTGCTGCCGTGTCGGCGTGGGCTTTGACGAGGGTGTCGCGCGTCGTCGGTTGGGTGCGGCTGTGTCGTGGCCTGGCGCGTGGTTCCCCGCGCCCCTTGGGGGCGCGGGGGGATCAGGTCATGGAGGCGATTCCCTCGGGGATCGCCTTCTTCACGGCCGGTGCGAGGGCGACGAGGACCGCTGAACTCCCCTGGTCGCCGTCCCCCTTCGGCAGGGTCAGCTGTACATACGCCTCACGGTTGGCCGTGGTGAACCGCATCGTCTGGTCGGACTGCTTCTCCATCAGCCAGTCGACGCCGTTCACGCCGCCGCCGATCGCGTCCGGGTCGTCCCCCTTCGCGACCGCGGGGTCGATCATCTTCGGCGGCCGGGTGACACCGCAGCGCAGTATGATCGCCGGGCTTCCCCAGCCCGCCGTGAAGGCGGACCGGGGCTCGGGGTCGTTACGGCTCCGCCCGTCCAACGTCCCCGGCAGCGCCTTGTCCAGGTTCTGACACAACCCGGCCGTCTTCGCGTCCGGGCTGGGAACCGCGACGGTGGCGTCGTCGTCTGCTGAGGAGCAGCCCGCGACGGAGACCAGCAGAGCGAGCGCGGGCAGGCCGAGGAGCCGGTGCCGGAAGATGTTCACCGGCCAAGGGTAGACGGGGGCTACAGATGGACGACCGGGCAGGTCAGGGTGCGGGTGATGCCGTCCACCTGCTGGACCTTGGCGACCACCATGCGACCCAGATCGTCCACGGTGTCCGCTTGCGCGCGCACGATGACGTCATAAGGTCCCGTCACGTCCTCGGCCTGGATCACTCCAGGGAGCTTGCTGATCGTTTCGGCGACGGTCGACGCCTTGCCGACCTCCGTCTGGATCAGGATGTACGCCTGTACCACGGAACCTCCAAGGCGGCCACGAGGATCATGTGGGGAAAAGGAACGCCACGGTATCGCGTCGCCGCGTGCCGCGGGGAGACCTGTGGAGAGCGGGGTCCACGCGCCGGGGTGCAGGCACGACGGAAGTTGACGGGCGTCTCGACCGTATCGAGGACGACAATGAAGCGCGAGCGGGCGTGGACAGGCACAGAAGGGGCGAAAGGGAAATGAAGGGCACTGTTGGTGAGCTGGGGGAATTCGGGCTCATCAGGGAGCTCACCTCCCGTCTGACGACCTCCCCGGCGGTCCGGGTGGGTCCCGGTGACGACGCCGCGGTGGTCGCCGCGCCCGACCGCCGGGTGGTGGCGAGCACCGACATCCTGCTGGAGGGACGGCACTTCCGCCGCGACTGGTCCACGGCCTACGACGTGGGGCGCAAAGCGGCCGCGCAGAACCTCGCCGACATCGCGGCCATGGGCGCCGTGCCCACCGGCCTGCTGCTCGGTCTGGTCGTACCCGCCGAACTCCCGGTCACCTGGCCCAGCGAGCTGATGGACGGACTGCGCGACGAATGCCAGGTCGCCGGTGCCTCGGTGGTCGGCGGCGACGTGGTGCGCGGTGACACGATCATGGTGTCGATCACCGCGCTCGGCGATCTGCGCAACCAGGAGCCCGTGACCCGGGCGGGCGCGCAGCCCGGCGACCTCGTCGCGGTCACCGGCTGGCTGGGCTGGTCCGCGGCCGGATACGCGGTGCTCTCCCGGGGCTTCCGCTCGCCGCGCGCCTTCGTCGAGGCCCACCGCCGCCCCGAGCCGCCGTACCACGCGGGTCCGGCCGCCGCCGGGCTCGGCGCGACCGCGATGTGCGATGTGAGCGACGGACTGATCGCCGACCTCGGGCACATCGCGGAGGCCAGCAAGGTCCGCATCGACATCCGGTCCGGCGCCATCGACATCCCGACCCAGATGAACGACATCGGGCAGGCCGTCGGCGTCGACCCGCTCCAGTGGGTGCTGACCGGCGGAGAGGACCATGCGATCGTGGCGACCTTCCCGCCGGACGTGAAGCTCCCGGCCCGCTGGAAGGTGATCGGCGAGGTCCTCAACCCCTCGGCGCTGCCCCAGGTGACGGTCGACGGCGCGCCCTGGACCAGCAAGGGCGGCTGGGACCACTTCGGGGACATCGAGTCATGAGCGCGCCGCCCCGGGTGCTGACGGTCGCCGGCTCCGACTCCGGCGGGGGCGCCGGCATCCAGGCCGACCTGAAGACCATGCTGGCGCTGGGGGCGCACGGCATGAGCGTGATCACCGCGGTCACCGCGCAGAACTCGCTCGGGGTGCGGGGCGTGTGGGAACTGCCGGTGGCGGCGGTGCGGGCCCAGTACCGCAGCGTCGTGGACGACATCGGTGTGCAGGCCGTGAAGACCGGGATGCTGGCCTCCGCCGAACTCGTGGAGGCGGTCGCCGAGTTGATCGGCGGGACGGACGCGCCGGCGGTGGTCGACCCGGTGGGCGTCTCCAAGCACGGCGACCCGCTGCTGGCCGCCGCCGCGCTGGACTCGGTGCGTACGGCGCTGCTGCCGGTGACGACGGTGGCCACCCCGAACCTCGACGAGGTGGCCCAACTCACCGGCGTGCGCGTCGAGTCGGAGTCCGGGATGCGCGAAGCCGCCGCCGCCCTGCTGGCGTACGGGCCGGCCTGGGCGCTGATCAAGGGCGGACACCTGCCCGGGGACGCCGTGGACCTGCTCACGGACGGTTCGCGGGAGCACTGGCTGCGGGCGCCTCGGCTCGGCAACCGGCACACGCACGGCACCGGCTGCACGCTGGCGTCCGCGATCGCCGTGGGTCTGGCGAAGGGCCGGACCGTGCCGGAGGCGGTGGCCGCGGCCAAGGAGTACGTCACCGGGGCCATCGCGGGCGGGTTCGCACTGGGCGCCGGGACCGGTCCCGTGGACCACGGCTGGCGCCTGCGGCAGGACTGACGGACCGCGCGGGCGCACGGCGGGGCCACGGCGCCACGGGGTCACCGGTGGGGCGGTCGCTCACGGCGGTCGGGCACGGTGGTTGTGGTTGGGCAGGGCGGTTGGGCACGGCGGTTGGGCACAGCAAAAAGCCGGCCCATCCGGAGATGGACCGGCCAGATGCGGCGAACCGACGGTGGCCGCGCGCTCAGCAGTGCGTCAGCGCGAGACCTTGCCGGCCTTGATGCACGAGGTGCAGGCGTTCACGCGCTTCGGCGTCCCGCCGACCACGGTACGCACACGCTGGATGTTCGGGTTCCAGCGACGGGACGTACGGCGGTGCGAGTGCGAGATGTTGTTGCCGAAGCCCGGCCCCTTGCCGCAGACGTCGCAGTTGGCAGCCACGGGTCACTCCAAAGACTTCAGATGCACTTACGGTTGATCCCGGCAGGCCGGGATCGAGATCCTAGGATCCGAGATCTTGAGTGGCGTTGCCAGGGGAATGGCCCGATCGGGATCGGGCAACCGGAGCAGCATACAACGGCTGCGCCGGTACCACGAAACTACCATGGCAGCTCAGGGCCCGTGCCCGGCCCTGCTCCGGTCCGCGGGGATCCGGGGTCTACGCTGCGTCCACGTCCAGCCATCTCAGGGAGGCGCAGGTGGCGCAGGTGCCGCAGACATTCTTCGATGCTCTCGCGGTGCGCAGTTGGTGCGGTCACGCGCTCCGGGCGCTGGGACGGGCCCGCGAGGAGATCGACGCGATCAACGTGTACCCGGTGGCGGACGGCGACACCGGGACGAACCTGTACCTGACGCTGGAGTCGGCCGCCGCCGCGGTCGAGGCGGTGTTCTCCGGGTACGGGGCGGGCGCCGGGGAGGGCGCCGCACCGTCGCCGGCCGAGGCCCTGCACGCCATGGCGCACGGCGCCCTGATCGGAGCCCGCGGGAACTCCGGGACCATCCTCGCCCAGCTGCTGCGCGGCATGGCGCAGGTGCTCACCGCCGGAACCGACCCGGGTGAGACCGGTGAGAAGGCGGGTGAGACGGCTCGTATCGACGGGCCGGAACTGCGGCTCGCCCTGCGGCACGCCGCCGACTCCGCCCGCCGGGCCGTGGCCCATCCGGTCGAGGGCACCGTGCTCTCGGTCGCCTCGGCGGCGGGGGAGGCGGCCCGGGACGTCGAGGGCGACTGCGGGGCGGTGGCGTGGGCCGCCTACGCGGGGGCGTGCACGGCCCTGGCGGCGACCCCGGGACAGCTGGCCGTCCTGGAGCGGGCCGGGGTGGTCGACGCGGGCGGCCGGGGGCTGGTGGCGGTGCTCGCGGCCCTGGTGGAGACGTTCACCGGGGAGGCGCCGGGCGCCCCCGTACCCGTACGCGGGGCGTACGCGCGCGTGGCGCCCGGCACGGACACGGAGCGGCCCGCTACACCGGCGCACGCGCGCGGGGCGGCCGACGCCGAGGGGGCCGGATGCGGCAACGGGGCGGAGCCGGGCGGGCCGGGCTACGAGGTGATCTATCTGCTGGAGGCCGAGGACGCCGCCGTGGACCGGCTGCGGGACCGGCTCGACGGCCTCGGGGACTCCCTCGTCATGGTCGGCGGCGACGGGCTGTGGAACGTCCATGTGCATGTCGACGACGCGGGTGCCGCGGTGGAGGCGGGCGTCGAGGCCGGGCGGCCGTACCGGATCCGGATCACCCACTTCGGCCGGGGCGACGTCCATGTCCGCGGTGGCGCGCTGCCGCCCAGGGAGCGGGTGCAGCGGGCCGTCGTCGCGGTCGTGCCCGGCGAGGGGCTGGCCGGGCTGTACACCGAGGCCGGGGCCACCACCGTGCTCGCCCGCCCCGGGGAACCGCCCGCGAGCGGCGAACTGGTCGAGGCGGTACGGCGGGCCCACGCGCGCGAGGTCGTGCTGCTGCCCAACGACGCCGAGCTCAGGCACACCGCGGCCGCGGCGGCCGAGCAGGCCCGTGCCGAGGGCGTCCGGGTCGCCCTCATCCCGACGCGCTCCGCGGTCCAGGGGATCGCCGCGCTCGCCGTGCACGCGCCGGAGCGCCGCTTCGACGAGGACGTCGTCCAGATGACCTCCGCCGCGGGCGCCACCCGCTACGCCGAGGTCACGGTCGCCGAACGCCAGTCCTGGACCATGGCCGGCATCTGCCAGGCCGGTGACGTCCTCGGCCTCATCGAGGGCGACGTCGCGGTGATCGGCTCGGAGGTCACCGCCACCGCCGAGACCGTCCTGGACCGCATGCTCCAGGCCGGCGGGGAACTGGTCACCATCGTCCTCGGCGACGACGCGCCCCCCGAGGTCGCCGACCGGCTGGAGGCACGCGTGCGTGAGTCGTACCTCGCTGTCGACACGGTGCTCCACCGCGGGGGGCGGCAGGGGGCACTGCTCCTGATCGGCGTGGAGTGAGCCGGGACGCCGACACCGCCCCACCGTGCCACGACCGGAAACCCCGGCCCTCGGTGCGCTCAGCCGTCGAAGGGGCCCTCGAAGTCGGCGAACCGAACCTCGAAGACACCGTCCCCGGACTCGTCCCCGTCGTCGGCGGGCCCGACGCCGGGCTCGTCCACGCGCAGGGCGTGGCCATCGGCGTGCAGCTGCACCCGACCCGGGGCGCCCAGTTGTTCAGCCCGCCGGGCGATGATGGCGTCCATGGCGTTCTGCGGCGGCTCGCGTCCTGGGACGTAGGGGGACGTATGAGGTGACCGGGACATCTGGGACTGCTGGGACGGCTGTGAGGTCGGGGAGTCCGTCGCCGCAGCGCCGGCGGGGGACTTCGCGACGGCGTCGCGGGGTCGGGCGGTCCCGGTGAGACGGTGACCGCGGGCCTGCCCCTGGCCCGCAGCCCGCCGTCCTGGAACCCGAACAGCCCGTCTGACCAGGGATTTTCCGGGACGTATACGGCATTGTCGGTGGCGTGGTGTGCAATGGATCTCGTGCCCGCACTGGAAGAACCACTGAACCAGCCGCTGAAGTCAGTGCTCGGCCCCGCCACCGCGAAGGTGATGGCCGAGCACCTCGGCCTGCGCTCCGTCGGCGACCTCCTGCACCACTACCCCCGCAGATACGAGGAGCGCGGGCAGCTCACCCACCTCGCCGACCTCCCGATGGACGAGCACGTCACGGTGGTCGCCCAGGTCGCCGACGCCCGGCTGCACACGTTCGCCTCCGCCAAGGCAGCCCGCGGCAAGGGCCAGCGGCTGGAGGTGACGATCACGGACGGCAGCGGCCGACTCCAACTGGTCTTCTTCGGCAACGGCGTGCACAAGCCCCACAAGGAACTCCTGCCGGGCACCCGCGCGATGTTCGCGGGCAAGGTCTCCGTCTTCAACCGCCGGCTCCAACTCGCCCATCCGGCCTACGAACTGCTGCGCGGCGCCGACGACGAGGCAGCGGAGACGGCGGAGAGCTGGGCCGGTGCCCTGATCCCGATCTACCCGGCCACCGCCAAGCTGGAGTCGTGGAAGATCGGCAAGGCGATGCAGACGGTGCTGCCCGGCGCGTGCGACGCCGTGGACCCGCTGCCCGAGTCCCTGCGCGAGGGCCGCGGCCTGGTCTCCCTGCCCGAGGCCCTGCTCAAGATCCACCGCCCGCACACCAAGGCGGACATCGCCGACGCCCGCGCCCGCCTCAAGTGGGACGAGGCATTCGTCCTCCAGGTGGCCCTCGCCCGCCGCCGGCACGCCGACGCCCAGCTTCCCGCCGTCCCGCGCAGACCCGCCCCCGACGGCCTCCTGGCCGCCTTCGACGACCGGCTGCCGTTCACGCTCACCGAGGGCCAGCGCAAGGTCTCCAAGGAGATCTTCGACGACCTGGCCACCGAACACCCCATGCACCGGCTGCTCCAGGGCGAGGTCGGCAGTGGGAAGACCCTGGTCGCTCTGCGCGCCATGCTCGCCGTCGTCGACGCGGGCGGCCAGGCCACCATGCTCGCGCCGACCGAGGTGCTGGCCCAGCAACACCACCGCTCGATCGTGGAGATGATGGGCGAGCTGGCCGAGGGCGGCATGCTGGGCGGCGCCGAACAGGCCACCAAGGTGGTGCTGCTCACCGGCTCCATGGGGGCCGCGGCCCGCCGGCAGGCGCTGCTCGACCTGGTCACCGGGGAGGCCGGGATCGTGATCGGCACGCATGCGCTGATCGAGGACAAGGTGCAGTTCCACGACCTGGGGCTGGTCGTCGTGGACGAGCAGCACCGCTTCGGCGTGGAGCAGCGCGACGCCCTGCGCGGCAAGGGCAAGCAGCCCCCGCATCTGCTGGTCATGACCGCGACGCCGATCCCGCGGACCGTCGCCATGACCGTCTTCGGCGACCTGGAGACCTCCGTCCTCGACCAACTGCCCGCCGGGCGTTCGCCGATCGCGAGCCATGTCGTGCCGGCCGCCGACAAACCCCATTTCCTCGCGCGCGCGTGGGAGCGGGTGCGCGAGGAGGTCGCGGGCGGCCACCAGGCGTACGTCGTCTGCCCGCGTATCGGCGACGAGGAGGAGGACCCGAAGAAGGGCGGCGCCGGGAAGTCGCCGGAGGACGAGGCGGAGAAGCGGCCCCCGCTCGCCGTCCTCGACACGGCCGCCCAACTCTCCGCCGGCCCCCTGCGCGACCTGAAGGTCGAGGTGCTGCACGGCCGGATGCAGCCCGACGACAAGGACGCGGTCATGCGCCGCTTCGCGGCCGGCGAGACCGACGTCCTGGTGGCCACGACGGTCATCGAGGTAGGCGTCAACGTCCCGAACGCCACCGCGATGGTGATCATGGACGCCGACCGCTTCGGCGTCTCCCAACTGCACCAGCTGCGCGGCCGCGTCGGCCGTGGCTCGGCCCCCGGGCTGTGCCTGCTGGTCACCGAGATGCCCGAGGCGAGCGCGGCCCGCCAACGGCTGAACGCCGTCGCCGCCACCCTCGACGGCTTCGAGCTGTCCCGTATCGACCTGGAACAGCGCCGGGAGGGGGACGTCCTCGGCCAGGCCCAGTCCGGCGCCCGCTCCAGCCTGCGGGTCCTCGCCGTCATCGAGGACGAGGAGATCATCGCCGAGGCCCGCGAGGAGGCCGCAGCGGTGGTCGCCGCCGACCCCGAGCTGAAGCGGCTGCCCGGACTGCGGACGGCACTGGACGCCCTGCTGGACGAGGAGCGGGAGCAGTATCTGGAGAAGGGCTGAGACACTGGGATCGCCACCACCCGAACGCACCCCGTGCCCCAGCACCCCGACAAGGACCCGAGATGACCCGCGTGATCGCCGGCCGGGCCGGCGGACGCCGTCTGGCCGTTCCGCCGGGCAACGGAACCCGCCCCACCTCCGACCGGGCGCGCGAGGGGCTCTTCTCCACCTGGCAGTCCCTGCTGGGCGGCCCCCTGGACGGCGAGCGCGTCCTCGACCTCTACGCGGGGTCGGGCGCCGTCGGCCTGGAGGCGCTGTCCCGCGGCGCCGGCCACACCCTGCTCGTCGAGGCCGACGCCCGGGCCGCCCGCACGGTCCGCGCGAACGTGCGCACCCTGGGCCTGCCGGGCGCCGAGGTCAGGGCGGGCCGGGCGGAGCAGGTCGTGCGCGCGCCGGCCCCGGCCGAGCCGTACGACATCGTCTTCCTCGACCCCCCGTATGCCGTCTCCGACGACGATCTTCGGGAGATTCTGCTCACACTCCGCACGGAGGGCTGGCTCGCGACCGAAGCCCTCGTCACCGTGGAGCGCAGCACCAGAGGCGGGGATTTCCACTGGCCGGACGGCTTCGAAGCGCTCCGGACCCGACGCTACGGCGAGGGGACGTTTTGGTACGGTCGCGCCGCCTCTATGTGCGAAGACGCACGATGACCGGACCGGAGAGCGAGGGATCCCAAGTGCGCCGCGCCGTCTGTCCCGGGTCGTTCGACCCCATCACCAACGGACATCTCGACATCATCTCCCGCGCATCCCGTCTGTACGACGAGGTCTATGTCGCGGTCATGATCAACAAAGCCAAGAGGGGCCTGTTCGAGATCGACGAGCGGATCGACCTGATCCGCCAGGTCACCGCCGAGTACGGCAACGTACGGGTCGAGTCCTTCCACGGCCTGCTGGTCGACTTCTGCAAGCAGCGCGACATCCCCGCCATCGTCAAGGGCCTGCGCGCCGTCAGCGACTTCGACTACGAGCTGCAGATGGCGCAGATGAACAACGGCCTCTCGGGTGTCGAGACCCTCTTCGTCCCCACCAACCCCACCTACAGCTTCCTCTCCTCCTCCCTGGTCAAGGAGGTCGCGACGTGGGGCGGGGACGTCTCGCACCTGGTGCCGCCGCTGGTCCTCGACGCCCTCAACAAGCGTCTCCGCAAAGACTGATGGGGCTACAGTCGTCCCGTCCGTCTCCAACACAGCTGTAGAGAGTGGCGAGCACAGGTGGACGTGCAGAAGAAGCTCGACGAGATCGTGGCCACGGTCTCCAGCGCCCGGGCCATGCCCATGTCGGCGTCATGCGTGATCAACCGCGCCGACCTGCTCGCGATGCTCGAAGAGGTGCGCCAGGCCCTGCCCGGCTCCCTCGCCCAGGCCCAGGAGCTGATCGGCGGCCGTGAGCAGATGGTCGAGCAGGCCCGCCAGGAGGCCGAGCAGATCATCCAGAGTGCGCACGCCGAGCGCGGCTCACTGGTCTCCGACACCGAGATCGCCCGCAGCTCCCAGTCCGAGGCGGACCGGATCCTCGCCGAGGCCCGCCAGGAGGCGGAGGAGGTCCGGGCCGAGGCCGACGACTACGTGGACTCCAAGCTCGCCAACTTCGAGGTCGTGCTCACCAAGACCCTCGGCTCCGTCGGCCGTGGCCGCGAGAAGCTGCTGGGCACGGGCCCCGGCCTGGACGAGGACGGCTACGAGGACGCGGACGCCCCCGAGCGCAGCCACGACCCGGAGACCCTGCGGCGCACCGCCGACCAGTACGTGGACGTCAAGCTGGGCGCCTTCGAGGCGGTCCTGGCCAAGACCCTGGAGGCCGTCGGCCGCGGCCGACAGACGCTGCACGGCCGCATCGCCACCGACGACCTCGGCGCCCTCGCCGACGACCCGACGACCTACCAGCACTCCAGCGACGCCGACTACCTCGCCGACCTCGCGGCCCTGGCCGAGACCCCGGCCGAGCCGTCGGCACCGCAGCAGCCCGCACCGCGACGGCCCGCGCAACAGCCCGCCGCGGGATACGAGCCGCAGCCCGCCTACGGCTACCAGCAGCAGCCCGACCCGTACGCGGGCTTCCCGCAGCAGCAGGGCCAGCAGGGCTACGCCCAGCAGGACCCGTACGGCTACCAGCAGGCCGACCCGTACGCCGCCGGCTACGCCCCGGCCCAGGACGCCTTCCAGGGCTACGACGCCCAGCAGGCCGACTACGACCAGGCTCAGGGCGCCCAGGTCTCCCAGGACCGGCAGCCGGCCCAGCAGGGCTACGCCCTCGACGAGACCAGCCTCTTCGACACCAGCATGATCAGCGCCGAGCAGCTGCGGGCGTACGAGCAGGGCCGGGGCCGGTAGCGGAGCAGCGGATTGGGCCGTGAGCGAAAGGTCCAGTATCCTGGCTCTTCGGTCGCGCCCATATCCGCGATCAACGCTGCCCCGGAGCATCGCCGGGCTGCGTCCCTCCGAGTACAGAAGACCGAAAGCAGGAATGGCCGCCAACGCCCGCCTCGACCACCGCAACCCGTTCGTGTTCGATACGCACGAGCTGGGGCGGCGTCCCGGTGCGCTCCAGCGGCTGACCCGCACGGTCGACGCCCCCCGGGACTTCGGTCTGCAGGGTGTCGTCGGGGTGCCGGAAGGTGCCCCCGTGGAGCTCGAACTCCGCCTTGAGTCGGTCATGGAAGGGGTGCTCGTCACAGGCACCGCCCGTGCCGACGCCCAGGGGGAGTGCGTAAGGTGTCTGGAGCCGGTCGGGCTGCGGCTCGAAGCGGACTTCCAGGAGCTGTTCTCGTACCCTGACGCCGACGACCGGGGCCGCGTGATCGCGGAACCGGGCGACGACGCCGAGGACGACGAGGGCAGGTTCTTCATCGAGGACGGACTCTTCGACCTCGAACCCGTGCTGCGCGATGCGGTGGTGCTCGCACTGCCGATGCAGCCGGTGTGCCGGGACGACTGCCCGGGTCTGTGCTCCGAGTGCGGAGCGCGGCTCGCGGACGAACCGGACCACCACCACGCCGCCGTCGACATCCGGTGGGCGGCTTTGCAGGGACTCGCCGACACCATGACGGACGGCGAGAAGGACGAGATGGGCGGCGACGTGCCTCGATCAGCACGCGTCGACGAGAAGCAGGAGAAGTAGCCGTGGCTGTTCCGAAGCGGAAGATGTCGCGCAGCAACACGCGCCACCGCCGGTCGCAGTGGAAGGCTGCGGTCCCCACCCTGGTTGCGTGCGAGCGCTGCCACGAGCCCAAGCAGCAGCACATCGCGTGCCCCTCGTGCGGCACCTACAACAAGCGCCAGGTCCTCGAGGTCTGAGCGGCTGGTGAGAGGCACTGTGTCCACGCCGAAGAAGAACTCTTCCCGCGCGAGCGGAAGCGGACCAGCGGACAACACGGCCTCGTCCCGCACGCTTCTGGAAGGGCGGCTCGGCTACAAGATCGAGTCCGCCCTTCTGGTGCGAGCACTGACCCACCGTTCCTACGCGTACGAGAACGGCGGTCTGCCGACGAACGAGCGGCTGGAGTTCCTCGGGGACTCCGTCCTCGGCCTCGTCGTCACGGACACGCTGTACCGCATCCACCCCGACCTGCCCGAGGGCCAGCTGGCCAAGCTGCGGGCCGCGGTGGTGAATTCGCGTGCGCTCGCGGAGGTGGGCCGCGGTCTCGAACTGGGCTCCTTCATCCGGCTCGGCCGCGGTGAAGAGGGCACGGGCGGCCGGGACAAGGCATCCATCCTCGCCGACACCCTGGAAGCGGTGATCGGCGCGGTCTATCTCGACCAGGGCCTCGACGCGGCGTCCGAGCTGGTGCACCGGCTCTTCGACCCGCTGATCGAGAAGTCCTCGAACCTCGGAGCCGGCCTGGACTGGAAGACCAGCCTCCAGGAGCTGACCGCGATGGAGGGGCTCGGCGTGCCCGAGTACCTGGTCACGGAGACCGGACCCGACCACGAGAAGACCTTCACTGCTGCCGCCCGCGTCGGAGGCGTCTCGTACGGCATCGGCACCGGCCGCAGCAAGAAGGAGGCGGAACAGCAGGCCGCCGAGTCCGCCTGGCGGTCCATCCGGGCCGCGGCGGACGAGCGCGCCACGACGGGGCAGGGGGCCGACGAAGCCGCCGGCGACGATCCCGACGCGACGGCCGCGTCCGCCTGACCATCAGCACATCCGAACCGCCCGCTCCCCGACGGGAGCGGGCGCTCGGCTTCCCACACGGTCCATCACGGGGGTCCCATGCCCGAGTTGCCCGAGGTCGAGGTCGTACGCCGTGGCCTGGAGCGGTGGGTCGCGCACCGCACCGTCGCCGAGGCCGAGGTGCTGCACCCGCGCGCCGTACGCCGACACATGGCTGGCGCCGACGACTTCACGCACCGCCTCAAGGGCCACCGGTTCGGCGTTCCCGGCCGCCGGGGCAAGTACCTGTGGCTGCCGCTGGCGGACACGGACCAGTCGGTCCTGGCCCACCTCGGGATGAGCGGTCAGTTGCTGGTCCAGCCGCACGAGGCGCCGGACGAGAAGCATCTCAGGATCCGCGTACGGTTCGCCGACGACCTCGGCACGGAGCTGCGCTTCGTCGACCAACGCACCTTCGGCGGGCTGTCGTTGCACCCGGCCACCCCCGGCGGGCTGCCCGAGGTCATCGCGCACATCGCCCGCGACCCCCTCGATCCGCTCTTCGACGACGAGGCGTTCCACCAGGCGCTGCGCCGTAAGCGGACCACCATCAAACGCGCCCTGCTGGACCAGTCGTTGATCAGCGGTGTCGGCAACATCTATGCGGACGAGGCCCTTTGGCGGGCCCGGATCCACTACGAGCGTCCGACCGCGCACTTCACCCGGCCGCGCACGGCCGAACTGCTCGGCCATGTGCGGGACGTACTGAACGCGGCCCTCGCCGTCGGCGGCACCAGCTTCGACAGCCTGTATGTCAACGTGAACGGCGAATCGGGTTACTTCGACCGCTCCCTGGACGCGTACGGGCGCGAGGGGCTGCCGTGCCGACGCTGCGGCACGCCCATCCGCCGCCGCCCATGGATGAACAGGTCCAGCTACTTCTGCCCGACGTGCCAGCGCCCGCCGCGCGTCACGCGGTAGCGGTACGGGCGTCGTACGCCGCGCGGGCGGTCAGGATGTCGTCCATGGAGCCCTCCACGCAGTGGATGAGGGCCAACAGGCGCTCGGCGACCTCGCGGCCCAGGGGGGTCAACTCGTAGTCCACACGGGGCGGGTTCGTCGGCTGGGCCTCGCGGTGCACCAGGCCGTCGCGCTCCAGCGCGTGCAGCGTCTGGGACAGCATCTTCTCGCTCACGCCGTCGACACGGCGGCGCAGCTCGTTGAAACGGTACGAGCCCATGTGCAGGGCGCCCAGGGTGAGCGCGCCCCAGCGGCCCGTGACGTGCTCCAGCGTGCCGCGCGACGGGCAGGCCCTGGCGAACACGTCATAGGGGAGGTGCTGCTCCTTCGGGCGCTCCTGGGTCACGGTCATGACGCAAGCGTACGTGAGCACAGCGCTAACCGGTAGGTTGCACTAACCGTGAGTTAGCGTTCTGTTCGGGCCGTGTCAGTACCCGAAGTCCTGCGTCCACCAGGGGCCGCCGGACCCGAGGTGCACACCCACGCCCAGGGTCTTGAAGTCGCAGTTCAGGATGTTGGCCCGGTGCCCCGGGCTGTCCATCCATGTCTTCATCACGGCGGCCGCGTCGGCCTGGCCCCGGGCTATGTTCTCGCCGCCGAGGCCGGTGACGCCGACCTCGGTCGCCCGGTCCCACGGGGTCGCCCCGTCCGGGTCGGTGTGGTCGAAGAAGCCGCGCGCGGCCATGTCCTCGCTGAACGCCTCGGCCAGCCGGGTCAGCGCGCTGTTCGCGGTCAGGGCGCCGCACCCCGCCCTCGCCCGTTCCACGTTGACCAGCCGCAGCACCTCCGCCTCGGCGGCGGCCTGCACGGAGACCGTCGCCGGTGCGGTCGTCCGCTCCGTCGGCTCCGTCGGCTCCGGGGCGACCGGCGCCGACGGCTTCTCGGTCCGCGGCTTCGTGGGCGTGGCCGTAGGCGTGGCCGCGGGCTTCGTCGACGGCGTTCGGGACGGGGCGGGTGTGGTCGACACCGGGGCGGACGGCGCCGGAGAGGTGGACCGGGAAGTGCCGGGGCCGGTGGCCGAGCCGCCGTCGCGGCCGGGCTCGGCGCTGCCGGAGATGCCGCCCTGCTCGGTGGCGGTGCTGTCCGGCACCCCGTCGGCCCGCGCGTTGTCGCTGTCGCCGGTGCCGCCGATCCTGTAGTTGCCCAGGCCGGGTACCACTCCCGTGGCCACCGTGACCGTGCCGAGGGCGACGGCGGCGGAGACGCCGAGCAGGCCCGTGCGCACGGGCGTCGTGGCCTTCTTCCTCCGCCGGTGCCCCCGCTCGCGGGCCGCGTCGTCGTCCGCGGGGGCGAACTCCGCCACGCAGAAGCCGCCGCCGTCCGGCCCGGGCCCGTACCCGTCGTCCGTCGCGTGCGGGTACGCCGTGCTTCCCGCGTCGGTCAGGGAGGAGCCGCGCGGCGCCGGGACGCCCGTGGCGCGACCCGCGCCACCCGTGGCGGCGCGGTCGGCGGCGGATCGTCGGTGGCGTCCCATGCCCTGGCCTCCCCCCGTCTCGCGGTCGGCCCCCGGCGATCCCGTGGGCCAACCCAACTCACTCGATCGAGTGAGTTTCCTCTGAGGTTCATCTGGGTCGGGACGGTACCGCATGGCACCCGGGGAGGAAGTGCCCCGAGAGACATCGGCCGGTTAGGTTGCAGCCATGAACGAGGATGTGCGGCTGGTCGCCTGGGTGCGCGGACATGTCCAGGGAGTGGGTTTCCGCTGGTTCACGCGCGCCAAGGCGCTGGAGATCGGCGACCTGAGTGGCTTTGCCCTCAATCTCGGGGACGGGCGGGTCCAGGTGGTCGCCGAGGGCCCCCGGGAGGGCTGCGAAGGGCTCCTCGACTGGTTGCAGCGCGGCAACACGCCCGGGCGGGTGGACGGCGTCACCGAGATCTGGGACACACCCCGCGGAGGGTACGAGGGATTCGCCGTACGCTGACCCCGGACGGCGAGGCGCCACGGGCCGCAGCGGAGGGACCGGTCGACGGCCCCCGACCGAAGCGGAAATGACCTGGTGGTTGCCAAGAACCGCATGTCATGGCAGGCTCCCCGGCAAAAGATGATCGCCATGCCCCGAGGACCCCGCGGGAGCCGCAACGCAGCCCCTCTTCCGGCCGCGCGCCCGGGACGCCCGCCAATACAGGGCGTGATCGTGTTGACCGTCAAACTTTTTGGTGAGACGCTGAAAGCCCCGCGCACCTTAGCTGTTTGGCATGGAGCAACGGCAGAGCAACACTCGACAGTGTCAAGCACCGCGGGTGCGAATCCCTCACGACCCACACCGCTTCGGTCGGTCACTCATTGTGGAGGACCATCCATCATGGCAAAGGCGCTTCTCGGTTACGTCGGCGGCTCCGACCCTCGACTCCTCGCCGAGATGCGACGGCTCCAGCAGCGCGTCCAGGACCTGGAATCCGAGCTCGTACGGATCCAGGCCGAGAACGAGGCGCTGACGGCTGCCGCTTCTCACGACAGGATCATGGAGAGCATCGACGCACACCAGGCGGAGCCTGCGCTCACCTGATCACTGCATCGCTCCACGACAGCACACGCACTGGTTGGGCTGCCCGTATCAACCGCTAAGTTGTCAGAGTTGCAAGGGACGCCTCGGCGTCCCTTCTTTCTTGCCCGGCTCTCCCGCCGGGCCATTCGCTTCCCCGCGCATCCTTTCACCTTCTTTAACGTCTGGTGTGCCCTGCATGTTCAAGCGTGAAACCGCGAGGTTGCGAGGGTTCATGGAGTGGGATAGCGGCGGCGGGTAAAGTCCACCGGCGTGCACCTCAAGGCCCTGACCCTGCGCGGGTTCAAGTCGTTCGCCTCGGCGACCACACTCCGGTTCGAGCCGGGGATCACGTGCGTCGTCGGACCGAACGGCTCGGGCAAGTCCAATGTCGTCGACGCGCTCAGCTGGGTCATGGGCGAGCAGGGCGCCAAGTCGCTGCGCGGCGGCAAGATGGAGGACGTCATCTTCGCCGGCACCACCGGCCGTCCGCCGCTCGGCCGCGCCGAGGTGTCCCTGACCATCGACAACTCCGACGGTGCGCTGCCCATCGAGTACTCCGAGGTCACCATCACGCGGATCATGTTCCGCAACGGCGGCAGCGAGTACCAGATCAACGGTGACACCTGTCGCCTCCTCGACATCCAGGAGCTGCTGTCCGACTCCGGCATCGGCCGCGAGATGCATGTCATCGTCGGCCAGGGCCAGCTCGACTCCGTCCTGCACGCCGACCCCACGGGCCGCCGCGCCTTCATCGAGGAGGCCGCCGGCGTCCTCAAGCACCGCAAGCGCAAGGAGAAGGCGCTCAGAAAGCTGGACGCGATGCAGGCCAACCTCGCGCGCGTGCAGGATCTCACCGACGAGCTGCGCCGCCAGCTGAAGCCGCTCGGCCGGCAGGCGGCGGTCGCGCGCCGCGCGGCCGTGATCCAGGCGGATCTGCGGGACGCACGGCTGCGACTGCTCGCCGACGATCTCGTACGGCTCCGCGACGCGCTCAAGGCCGAGATCGCCGACGAGGCCGCGCTGAAGGAACGCAAGGAGGCCGCCGAGCAGGAGCTGAGGAAGGCGCTGCAACGCGAGGCGCTCCTTGAGGACGAGGTGCGTCGGCTCACCCCCCGGTTGCAGCGCGCCCAGCAGACCTGGTACGAGCTGTCCCAGCTGGCCGAGCGGGTGCGCGGCACGATCTCGCTGGCCGACGCCCGGGTCAAGAGCGCCACCTCCGCGCCGCCCGAGGAACGGCGCGGCCGGGACCCGGAGGACATGGAGCGGGAGGCCGCCCGCATCCGCGAGCAGGAGGCCGAGCTGGCGGCGGCCCTGGAGGCGGCCCAGCACGCCCTCGACGACACGGTCGCCCACCGCGCCGAACTGGAACGCGAACTCGCCGTGGAGGAACGCCGTCTGAAGGACCTGGCGCGCGCCATCGCCGACCGCCGGGAGGGCCTGGCCCGACTGAACGGGCAGGTCAACGCGGCCCGTTCGCGCGCCGCCGCGGCCCAGTCCGAGATCGACCGGCTGGCCGTGGCACGGGACGAGGCCCAGGAGCGGGCCGCGGGTGCCCAGGAGGAGTACGAGGCGCTCAAGGCCGAGGTCGACGGCCTCGACGCCGGCGACGCCGAACTCGCCGAGCGGCACGACGCGGCGAAGACGGCGCTGGCCGACGCGGAGTCCGAGCTGACGGCCGCGCGGGAGGCGGCCACCGCGGCGGAGCGCGGGCGCGCCGCGACCCAGGCCCGGCACGAGGCGCTGGCCCTGGGCCTGCGCCGCAAGGACGGCACCGGCGCGCTGCTGGAGGCCAAGGACCAGCTGACCGGCGTGCTCGGTCCGGCGGCGGAACTGCTCACCGTGGCGCCGGGCCACGAGGCCGCGCTGGCGGCGGCCTTCGGCGCGGCGGCGGACGCGATCGCGGTCACCACGCCCGCCTCGGCCGCGGACGCCATCCGGCTGCTGCGCAAGCAGGACGCCGGCCGCGCGGCGCTGCTGCTGAGCGGCGCCCCGGACGACATGCCGCGGCAGCAACGCCCGGACGGACCGCCGTACGCCGCCGATCTCGTCCAGGGTCCTGCCGAGCTGATGCCCGCCGTGCGGCGGCTGCTGCGCGGCGTCGTCGTGGTCGGCACCCTCGAAGACGCCGAGGACCTGGTCCATGCGCACCCCGAGCTGACCGCGGTCACCGCCGAGGGCGATCTGCTCGGCGCCCATATGGCGCACGGCGGCTCGGCCGGGGCGCCCAGCCTGCTCGAAGTGCAGGCGTCCGTCGACGAGGCCGCCGCCGCGCTCGACGAACTGGCCGTGCGGTGCGCGGAGCTGACCGAGATGCAGGACATGGCGGGGGAGCGGCGCCGGGCCTGTGCCGCGCTCGTGGAGGAGCTGGGGGAGCGGCGCCGGGCCGCCGACCGGGAGAAGTCGGCCGTCGCCCAGCGGCTCGGTCGGCTCGCCGGGCAGGCACGGGGCGCGGCCGGCGAGGCCGAGCGGTCCACCGCGGCGGCGGCCCGGGCGCAGGAGGCGCTGGACCGGGCCGTGCGGGAGGCCGAGGAACTCGCCGAACGGCTTGCCGTCGCCGAGGAGATGCCGATCGAGGAGGAACCGGACACCTCCGTACGGGACCGGCTGTCCGCCGACGGCGCCAACGCCCGGCAGACCGAGATGGAGGCCCGGCTCCAGGTCCGTACCCACGAGGAGCGGGTCAAGGGGCTCGCCGGGCGGGCCGACGCGCTCGACCGGGGCGCCCGCGCGGAACGCGAGGCACGCGCGCGTGCCGAACAGCGGCGCGCCCGGCTGCGTTACGAGGCGTCCGTGGCGCAGGCCGTGGCTGGCGGGGCGCGGCAGCTGCTCGCGCACGTCGAGGTGTCGCTGGGCCGGGCCGACGCGGAGCGCACCGCCGCCGAGGCGGCCAAGGCACGCCGGGAGCAGGAGCTGACCGCCGCCCGGAGTGCCGGACGCGACCTCAAGACCGAACTCGACAAGCTGACCGACTCGGTGCACCGGGGCGAGGTGCTCGGCGCGGAGAAGCGGCTGCGGATGGAGCAACTGGAGACCAAGGCGCTGGAGGAACTGGGCGTGGAGCCGGCCGGGCTCGTCGGCGAGTACGGTCCGCACCAGCCGGTGCCGCCCTCCCCGCCCGCCGAGGGCGAGGTGCTCCCGGACGATCCGGAGCATCCGCGCAATCGGCCGCGGCCGTTCGTACGCGCCGAACAGGAGAAGCGGCTGAAGGCCGCCGAGCGTGCCTACCAGCAGCTCGGCAAGGTGAACCCGCTCGCCCTGGAGGAGTTCGCCGCGTTGGAGGAGCGCCATAAGTTCCTCAGCGAGCAGCTGGAGGACCTGAAGAAGACCCGCGCCGACCTGCTTCAAGTGGTGAAGGAGGTCGACGAGCGCGTCGAGCAGGTCTTCACGGAGGCGTACCGGGACACGGCCCGGGAGTTCGAGGGCGTCTTCAGCCGGCTCTTCCCGGGCGGCGACGGGCGGCTGGTGCTGACGGACCCCGAGAACATGCTCACCACGGGCGTGGACGTGGAGGCCCGGCCGCCCGGCAAGAAGGTCAAGCGGCTGTCCCTGCTGTCCGGCGGGGAGCGCTCGCTCACCGCCGTCGCGCTGCTCGTGTCCATCTTCAAGGCCCGGCCCAGCCCCTTCTACGTCATGGACGAGGTCGAGGCCGCCCTCGACGACACCAACCTCCAGCGGCTGATCCGCATCATGCAGGAGTTGCAGGAGGCATCCCAGCTCATCGTGATCACCCACCAGAAGCGCACGATGGAGGTCGCCGACGCGCTCTACGGCGTCTCCATGCAGGGCGATGGTGTGTCGAAGGTCATCTCGCAGCGGCTCCATTGACGTTCACTTCAAGAAGTGAATCAAGGTCACGGGAGTCGTCCGGCTGTTAGTGCACCTTGATCGACTTTTGGCTTCGAAACTTGAAGACGTAGTCTCTGCGGCGTTGCTTTTACCTTCAGGTGTGAGCGGCGTGATCGTGTGCGCCACTGGTACCTGCAAGGACTCACCCCCACCCCCGGCGGCGTTGCCGGTGGCCCGAGGAGTTGTACGTGACCAGCACAGCGCAGGCACCCCAGTCAGGAGCCGGGACGGCTCACCCCGACCACCTCGGGCACGTCATCTTCATCGCGGCGGCGGCCGCGATGGGCGGCTTCCTCTTCGGCTACGACAGCTCCGTGATCAACGGCGCCGTGGAGGCCATCCGCAGCCGCTACGACATCGGCTCCGCCGCGCTCGCCCAGGTCATCGCCATCGCGCTGATCGGCTGTGCGGTCGGCGCCGCGACCGCCGGCCGGATCGCGGACCGCATCGGCCGCATCCGCTGCATGCAGATCTCCGCGGTCCTGTTCACGGTCAGCGCCGTCGGCTCCGCGCTGCCCTTCGCGCTGTGGGACCTCGCCTTCTGGCGGATCGTCGGCGGCTTCGCCATCGGCATGGCCTCGGTCATCGGCCCCGCCTACATTGCCGAGGTCGCCCCGCCGGCCTATCGCGGCCGCCTCGGTTCCTTCCAGCAGGCCGCCATCGTGGTGGGCATCGCCGTCTCGCAGCTGGTCAACTGGGGGCTGCTGAACGCCGCCGGAGGCGACCAGCGCGGCCGGCTGATGGGCCTGGAAGCCTGGCAGGTCATGCTCGGCGTCATGGTCGTCCCGGCCGCCCTCTACGGCCTGCTGTCCTTCGCCATCCCCGAGTCGCCCCGCTTCCTGCTCTCCGTCGGCAGGCGTGAGCGGGCCCGCGAGATCCTCGCCGAGGTCGAGGGCAAGGGGGCCGACCTGGACGCCCGGGTCGCCGAGATCGAGCACGCCATGAAGAGCGAGCACAAGTCCACCTTCAAGGACCTGCTCGGCGGCTCCTTCTTCTTCAAGCCGATCGTCTGGATCGGCATCGGCCTGTCGGTCTTCCAGCAGTTCGTGGGCATCAACGTCGCGTTCTACTACTCCTCGACGCTGTGGCAGTCGGTCGGCGTCGACCCGACGGACTCGTTCCTGTACTCCTTCACCACGTCGATCATCAACATCGTCGGCACCGTGATCGCGATGATCTTCGTGGACCGCATCGGCCGCAAGCCACTCGCGCTCATCGGCTCGGTCGGCATGGTCGTCGGTCTCGCGCTGGAGGCATGGGCGTTCTCCCACCACCTGGTCGACGGCAAGCTGCCGGCCACCCAGGGCTGGGTCGCCCTGATCGCCGCCCATGTGTTCGTCCTCTTCTTCGCGCTCTCCTGGGGCGTGGTCGTCTGGGTCTTCCTCGGCGAGATGTTCCCCAACCGGATCCGCGCCGCCGCCCTGGGCGTGGCCGCCTCCGCGCAGTGGATCGCCAACTGGGCCATCACCGCGAGCTTCCCGTCACTGGCCGACTGGAACCTCTCCGCGACCTATGTGATCTACACGGTCTTCGCCGCGCTCTCCATCCCGTTCGTGCTCAGGTTCGTCAAGGAGACGAAGGGCAAGACGCTGGAGGAGATGGGCTGAGGCCCGCAGTCCTGAAAAGAAGGGCCCAGGCCCCGCCGCCCTTCTCCTCGTACCGTCCGCTCGCACCGCCGCGGGAGTGCGGTGCGGTGGCCCGTGCGGGTGCGTCGGGGCTGGCCACGCAGTTCCCCGCGCCCCTGGGTGGGCTGCCCCTCGCGCGTGGCCGCCATGACCGCGGCCAACCGACCCGGTGACAGGGGGACCTCCCATGCCCGCAACGGCCGTCCGTTTCGATCTCGTCCCGCCCGGCACCGGCCCAGCCGCGCTCGCTGCCCGCTACCGGGCGGCCCTGGAGATGGCGGGATACGCCGACGAGCCCTGCTGCGTACCCGTCTCGACGCGGTATCGCACGGCACCGGCCGGCCGCGGACGGTGCAGGAGCACCGGCATCGGATCGAGACCAGCCTGCGGATCATCGAGGAGTCGCGGGGACGGTGGCTGACGGTGCGTCAGGCGGTTAGGGTCGTGGACTCTTCGGCGGTCCCCGCGCCGTCCGGCGCGGCTGGTACCACCGGCGGCTTCGGCAGCACCGCGTACACCAGTCCGGCGACGAGGGTGGTCGCCAGCCAGCCGAGCCCGTACCTGCCGACCGGGTTGTTCGCGGCGAGCGGGCCGGTGAACCAGTCGGACCTGGTGAACAGCAGGCCCGTGCTGAGGCCGAGCGCCCAGGCGGTGACGGCGGCGGGGGAGAAGCCGCCCCGGTACCAGTAGGCGCTCGTGCGCGTGGTGTCGAGCAGGGCCCGCGCGTCGTACTCCCGGCGGCGCGCCATGTCCGTGACGAAGACACCGGCCCAGGCGGAGAAGGCCACCGCGAGCAGCGACAGGAAGGCGACGAAGGAGCCGAGGAAGGACGTCGCCACCAGCATCAGGGAGCCGCCGAGGACCAGTGAGATCACCGCGTTGACCGAGACCGCCCAGTGACGCGGGACCTTGAAGCCGAGCGCCTGCGCGGTGAAGCCTGCCGAGTACATCGACATCGCGTTGATCAGCAGCGTGCCGACCAGGGCGATGAGCAGATAGGGGACCGCGAGCCAGGGCGGCAGGGCCCGGCCGAGGAAGGAGACGGGATCGGCCGTCACGGCGAGGTGCGGGGTGGCGGCGGCCAGCACGGCGCCCATCAGGACCATCGGGAGGACGACGACACCGGCCCCGGCGACCGTGCCCAGCACGATCGCCCGCGACGAGGCCGTACGCGGCAGATAGCGCGTGAAGTCCGCGGCGGTCGGCGCCCAGCTGATGCCGCCCGCGGCGATCAGCCCGATGCCCGCGATCATCGCGGAGTCCGGCCCGGCCGCGTGCGCGAAGACCCCGCTCCAGTCCGTCCTGGCGATCAGATGGCACAGGACCAGCACGGAGAAGGCGCCGAACAGCCAGGACGCCCCTACGGCACAGCGCCGCACCGCGCGGATGCCCAGGCCCGAGATGGCGAACGTGGTGACCACGAAGAACAGCAGGGCGGTGACGGCCGGCAAGCCGTTGCGTCGGACACCGAGGGCGATGTCCAGCACCGTGAGCAGTGCGTACGCACCGGTCACGGCATTGATCGTCTCCCAGCACCAGCGGGCGACCCAGATCAGCGCACCGGGGAGCAGATTGCCGCGCTGGCCGAACACCGCGCGGGACAGCGCCATGCCGGGCGCTCCGCCGCGCTTGCCCGCGATGCCCAGCACCCCGACGAGGCCGAACGAGACGAGCGGCGCCGCGCTGCCGACCACCAGGACCTGCCAGAAGTTCAGGCCGTATGTCACGGTCAGGCCCGCGCCCATGGTCAGCAGCAGGACGGTGACGTTGGCGGCGATCCAGGTGGAGACGAGTCCGCGGGCCCGCGCGGTGCGTTCGTCCCGCGGCACCGGTTCGATGCCGCGGGTTTCGAGGCCGAGGCCCCGCGCGGATCCCGTGCGGGGCGGCCTGGCGCCATCGTGGTCGGCGGTGGTGCCCATGGGAAGACATCGTACGTAAGCTGACAAAATTCCTGAAGTGACCTTTGCCGCTTGGCGGAACGCACAAGCTGGGTCCGGTAGGGACCCATGACTGATACTGGTCGGGTTATGGAAACCGTCATCCTTGCTGTAGTCATCGCCGTGGTCGTGCTCGGCGCGATCGGCGGGCTCGTCATCGGCAGCCGGCGCCGCAGGTCGCTGCCCCCGCCGCCCGCCGCGCCCGACCTCACCGCTCCTCCGGCCGAGCCGCACGTCGGCGACGAGGCCGAGACGCCGCACGACGAAACGCGCCGGACGATCGAGGAGGTGGACCTCCCGGGCGGCTCGGCCCCGACCGCCGTCGAGGAGCCGCCCGCCGTCGAAGAGCTGCCGGCGCCCGAGATCGAGGTTCCGGAGCCCACCGCAGGCCGCCTGGTGCGGCTGCGTGCCCGCCTCTCCCGCTCGCAGAACGCCCTCGGCAAGGGGCTGCTCACGCTGCTGTCGCGCGAGCACCTCGACGAGGAGACCTGGGAGGAGATCGAGGACACCCTGCTCACCGCCGACGTCGGTGTGCAGCCCACCCAGGAGCTGGTCGAGGGCCTGCGCGAGCGCGTGAAGGTGCTCGGCACCCGCACCCCGGAGGAGCTGCGCGGGCTGCTGCGCGCGGAACTGCTCAAGCTGGTCGGCACCGATGCGGACCGCACCGTGAGGACCGAACCGGAGGACCGCAAACCGGGGATCGTCATGGTCGTCGGCGTCAACGGCACCGGCAAGACCACCACCACCGGCAAGCTGGCCCGTGTCCTGGTCGCCGACGGGCGCACGGTCGTCCTGGGCGCCGCCGACACCTTCCGGGCCGCCGCTGCCGACCAGCTGCAGACCTGGGGCGAGCGGGTCGGCGCCTACACCGTGCGCGGACCGGAGGGCGGGGACCCCGCCTCCGTCGCCTTCGACGCGGTGAAGGAGGGCAAGGAGATGGGCGTCGACGTGGTGCTCATCGACACCGCCGGGCGGCTGCACACCAAGACCGGGCTCATGGACGAGCTGGGGAAGGTCAAGCGCGTCGTCGAGAAGCACGCCCCGCTCGACGAGGTGCTGCTCGTCCTCGACGCCACCACCGGGCAGAACGGGCTGGTCCAGGCCCGGGTCTTCGCCGAGGTGGTCGACATCACCGGCATCGTGCTGACCAAGCTGGACGGCACCGCCAAGGGCGGCATCGTGGTCGCCGTCCAGCGTGAGCTGGGTGTCCCGGTCAAGCTCGTCGGCCTCGGTGAGGGCGCGGACGATCTGGCGCCGTTCGAGCCGGAGGCGTTCGTCGACGCCCTGATCGGGGAGTGACCCCCGCCCGCGAGTCCCCCCACACGGCAGTCGGCGCCCGCCCCCGGGTGGGGGGGGGGGGCCGCC
>NZ_JBSGBN010000092.1:0-38886 GCF_053601275.1 Streptomyces sp. NPDC004752
GCGCTGAACCTGGCCGCACCCCCGGTCCGGTACCAGACCGGGCATCCACGCTCCGACGAGCCGCAGGACTGGCCGCCGAACGCAGTCGCCGCGGCAGAATGCCGCACCCTGGGCGCCACGGTCAGCTACGCGCACCCCGTGCACGCGCCGCTCAACGACAGCGGCTTCCCGATCGAGGAGGTGTTCGCCGAGCAGCACGCCCACTTTTTCACGCATGCCCGTGAGTTGGTGGCAGACGCTGCCCTCGGACTGGTCGACTCGATGGACCTCACCGGGAATCACACCATCTGGGGGCCGGAGGCGACGGAGCAGCTGTATCACCGACTGCTCGGCTGCGGCCTACGGCTGGCAGCCACAGCGGGCACGGACGCGTTTTTGTCCCACTCCCGTCACGACGTGAAGTCGAATCCGCCCGGGTGGTCGCGCGCCTACGCGCACCTCGGCGACACACCCCTGTCCGTCGATGCGTGGCAGGACGCCGTGCGCGCCGGCCGGACCTTCGCCACAAACGGTCCATGGCTCGAACTCGACGCCGCCGGTCAGGGACTGGGCGACACCGTGAGCCTGGACGAGCCGCAGCGGGTGCCGGTTACGGCGCGCGTCACAGGTGTGGGGGTGGAACGGCTGGAGATCGTCGGGCCCACCGGGGTCCTGGCCGCCGTCGACACCACACCCGACGCCGGCACGACCGAACTCACGGCGGACCTCGACATCGCCGAACCGACATGGATCGCGGCAGTGGCCCGCGGCGGCAGCCATCCCGCGGTCCTCGGCCCCCAGGTGTATGCCCACACCAGCCCGGTCTGGATCGACGTCGCGGGACACACGGTCGCCCGGGCCACGGACGCGGCATGGTGCCTGGACTGGCTCGACCGCCTCGAAACCCTCACCCGGAAAGCCGGCAACTTCCCCCACCCCGACCAACTCCACGACCTGGTGAACGTACTCGACCAGGCCCGCGCCTTCTACCGAAACATCACCACCAACACCGGCTGAGCAGGACGACGAGCCTTGACCGAGGGTCTGACTGACGCCGGAGTGTGCTCCTTGGCCCAAGCTGTCACGTTGGCCTCCTCCGCCCCCGCCCACGCCGCTGAACTCTGCGACCGCGGAGCACTCCGGGTCGGCGAGCGGGCCGACATCATCTCCGTGACCACGCGATCGGACACGCGTCACCCAAGCACAGGATCCACTGTTTGACGTGAGATCTAACGGTCGTTACTCTCAACCTTGCTCGGACCGTTACGGGGTGCTCCTGGCCAGGCCACTGCGCCGGCGTCCGTCGGTTCCGTGATCGAGCCCATTGGTGAGGGGAGTTGAGCATGGCCTTTATTCGGGCGTTCGCTGGATTCTGGTACGACTTCGTCATCGGTGACGATTGGAAGATCGCCGTGGCCGTGCTTCTGGTGCTCATGGTCGGCGCCGTGGCCGTGCTGAGCGGCGTCGGCGGTGTCGCACTGCTCCCGCCGCTGCTGGGAGTCCTGTTCGGCGCCGGTTTCACCGCGACCATGCTGATCGACACACGGAAGAACTGACGCCGGCAGAAACCGGAGTCAGCCGAAGGCAGCGCGCCCAGCGTGAGGACAGGCGCGCTGCGATCGTCAACTGCCGGGTGCCGTGACCGGTCTCAGTCCTTGTCCTCCTCGCGGAACACCCGGTTGGCATAGTCTTCGAGGACCTGCACGCAGGACTTCAGCTCCTCCTCGGCCGCATTGCGCTGAGCGGCGCCCAGGACGTCACGATCGACGACCTTCGCGAACCACTTCTGCAGCTTGTGCAGATCCTCCTCGTTCTCTTCGAGTTCGGCGTAGGTGAAATGGTTGGCTTCGTACTCCTTTTTCACCTGCGCTCGGAAGTCATCGCACTTGTCGATGATCTCCTCGTACTCGTCGTCCCGGGTGGCATTGAAGGCGGCGACGACATCAGAAGCGCCCGCGATGACCCGGGAACCGAGCAACGAGGCAGTGCCACCCATGTCGAGGATGTCCTTGCGCAGTGTCCGCAGTGCCCGTTCCGCCGCGGGACTGGCCGGTAGAGCGGCCACCGAGTTCTGCAAGTACAGGGCCCCCAGTCCCTTGAGGCGACGCCACACCGCCGCCCGGAGACGAGAGGGTTCCGGCGGGACCCGATAGATCAGCACCAGCCACTCAGGAGCTTCGTTCATACACTCGTCCTTGTTTATCCGTGCCGGGTGCATGCGCCCGGCACTCGACGCCGGGGCATGGGTCATGCCCGGTGCGACCCCCGCCCTCGCCCCCATGGACGACGGGCGACGGGTGTCAGCCGTTCGAACAGATTCTGAACGGAGAATACTCCGCCGCCCTAACGGTTGAAGCAGCGGAGTCATCCCGGCGCGCATGCGCACCGGGCCTCCTGCCGCGGGGATCAGATGCGATGAAGCGTTCTGCCACCGTCCAGCCACTCCGCGCCGCGGCGGCACCGTCCGGCCCCTCGCTCCACACCACTGTCGTGCGCGCACGGCCTCTTCGTGATTCTCGCGCGCCAGACGCACGAGGACACCACCCATGTCGAGTCGCCCGGACGACAGATTAAGAATGTAACGAGCCATAGACACCAGATGTATCAGCTGTTAGCGTCCGTGCGTGATGTTCGTTTCTCGCGTCGGTGTCGGCGTGAGGTGAGAGGACAGGTTATGTCTGTTGGTACCGGGGCTGTCTGGGCACTGGCTGTCGCCGTGTTCCTGGCGTGTCTCGTGGAGGCGGTGGAGGCCGTCACCATCGTCGTCGCGATGGGTATGACCCGCGGCTGGCGGTCAGCGATCGCCGGCACCGTGGTCGGGCTGGCATCGGTGATCGCCTTCGCGCTCGTGACGGGTTACGCGGTGGTCACATGGCTGCCCGAGGCGGCCCTGCAACTCGCGATCGGAGCACTCCTGTTGATCTTCGGGTTGCAGTGGATGCGCAAGGCGATCCTGCGTTCGTCCGGACGGAAGGATCTGCACGACGAGGCGGAGATCTTCGAGGAACAGAGTGCCCTGGCTCGCCAGGCGGGCGAACGGTCCTTCCTCGGACTGGACTACTTCGCGTTCATAGTGAGCCTCAAGGGCGTCTTCCTGGAGGGCGTCGAAGTGGTGTTCATCGTCATCACCTTCGGTCTGAGGGCAGGCGATGTTCCGGTGGCCACGGGCGCGGCGGTGCTGGCGACGGTCATCGTCACGGCCGCGGCGGTGGTGGCGCACGGACCGTTGACGAAGGTTCCGGAGAACACCCTGAAGTACGGCGTCGCCGTGTTGCTGTCGACGTTCGGCATGTTCTGGTGCGTCGAAGGGCTCGGCACCTTCCAGCCGGACCGGCAACCGCTGGACTGGCCCGGCGGTACCATCGCGCTCGGCGCGGTCCTGCTCGGCTGGCTGGCACTGTCCCAACTGCTGATCCGGGTCCTGCGGGTACGGCCGACGGAGGCCGTGTCCCCGGCGTTGACAACCGGGATGGCGCCGAACGAGGACGTCGGGCCGTGAGAGGGTACCTGCGGCTCTGGGGCATCCCACGGCCGCAGGGAACGGCGAGTGCGCCGGACGCGTCCGGTCCGAGCGGGCAGACAGTATGAGATCGGGCGGGCAACGATGCCGCCGAGAATTATCGAGGGAAAGACCGCTTCAACTTCTTCTGCGACTTGACTCGCCGATGAGCATTCCCTTGGCAGCCTGAGTCAATTCACTGAAGAACTCAATGCGCATTCCAGGCCGACGCGCCGGTTCAAGGATTTCCTCGGCTCGCAGGAAAGGCGTGACCATGCCGCCGTCCACGAGCCTGATGAACTCCTCCTCCATGAGCTTGTACGCTTTGCTTTCTCCACTTTCTCCGCGGACTCGCTGAGTACGCGGCTCCTTGAACGCCTCCTTGAACGCCTCCGCGACCGTCGCTGACCTGCACATACGGGCGGCGTGTCCCACGGCTTCGGTTTCCTCAACGGTTCTCCGTGTCGTGTCCAACACGGCCAGGCGTCACGAATCGCCTCCCCCCAGGAATTCACCGCAATACGAAAAGTTCATCCGGGTGTGGCCCGTCGTATCTGTGGGTTCATTTATGCCGGATAAATTCCGAAGAAGTCCCGAGCTGGGACACCGGGCTCGGAGGCATCCCGCCTCGTCACCCCGAACTGTCCAGCCAAGAAATGGAGCCTGGACCGATGACCGGAGCATTCGGCGTGCGTAAGTCGCCCATCCTCTTGCTCGTCCATGTCTTGATCCTCACCGGACTGCTGGCCGCATGCGGCAGTTCGACCAAAACGGCCAGTTCATCCGCCGACAACCCCGCCACTCTGACGCTGGCCATCTCCAGCGTAGAAGGCTCCCAACAGCTCCAGAAGCAGTTCGGCCCGCTACAGGCCGAGCTGACAAAGGTTCTGCACATGCCGGTGAAGCTGTTCCCGGTCGCCGACCGGACGGCCGCCGCGGCGGCGATCGAGTCCAACCATCTGGACCTGGTCATGGCCGGCCCCGCCGAGTACGTCGCCCTCCGCGCGGAGTCCGGCACACTGCCGGTCGTCGGTCTCAGCCAGCCCGGCTACCGGACCCTGTGGGTCGTGCACGGCGGCAGCGCCATCACCTCGCTGGCCCAACTGAAGGGCAAGGCCGTGGGCCTGACCGATCCCGGCTCCACGAGCGGATACGTCTACCCGCTGAAAATGCTCCTCGACGCCGGATTGAAGCCCGGCAGCACCGTCACGACCCAACCGCTGAGCAGCAATCAGGCAGCCGCGTTCCTCGGGCACAAGGTGGACGCGGTCGCCACCTATCCGGCCGGATACGCGGCCCTGCTGAAGCTCGGCGGCCTCACACCCCAGCAGGCGCCCGTCATCGCGCGAAGCCCGATGTTCCCGCCCAACCTCATCATCGCCAACCCCCGGCTCTCCGCATCGCTGCGCAACCGCATCAAGACCGAACTGTCCGCCGACAGCGCCGCGATCATGAAGTCCATCCAGGCGGCCGGGGGCATCTATGTGAGCAGCTACGCCGAATCGAAGATCATCCCGGTCACCGACAAGGACTTCGACATGATCCGCCAGGCATACCGTCAGGACGGATACCCGAACCTCGCGAAGATCCCCTCCTGACGTGGAAGGCAGCAACCGGATGTCACTCACCATGACCGACCGGGCGCAGCGCCAGGCGGGTCACCCGCCGCCTCGTCTGCCCAGGACGTCACCGTTCCTGCTCATCGTGGCGGTCGTGGTCCTGGGCGGATTCGTCTGGGGAATCGTCTGGAGCGGCCTGAACCCCAGCACGCTCGTCTCCGGGGCCCCAGGGTTGGTCAACTTCCTGGGCAAGGCGTTCCCGCCAGTGCTTGAGCAGGGCCGGACCGTCGCCTCCGCCACCGGGCAGACCATCGAGATGGCCATCGTGGGCACCGTCTTCGGTGCGGTGGCCAGCCTCCCGGTCGCGGTGCTGGCAGCACGGAACCTCAGCCCCGCACCCCTGGCCGCCACCGTGCGCTCGCTGGTCACATCGCTGCGGGCCATCCCGGATCTGGTCTGGGGTCTGGTGTTCGTGGTCGCGGTCGGGCTGGGACCCGCCGCCGGCATCTGTGCGATCGCCGTCGACACGATCGGGTACTGCGGCCGGCTGTTCGCCGAACGGGTCGAGGAACTCGACCCGGCACCCCTGCGGGCGCTGCGCGCCACGGGCGCCCGTACCCCGGCCGTGATCGTCTGCGGCGTCGTACCCGCCGTCCTTCCGTCGTTCGTGGCCACCAGCATGTTCGCGCTGGAGAAGGCGGTCCGGTCCGCCGTCGTGCTGGGCCTGGTCGGCGCGGGCGGGATCGGCATCGACCTGTCCACGGACATGCAACTGTTCCAGTATCAGCAGGCGCTGACCATCGTGATCATCATCTTCGTCGTCGTCATCGCTGTCGAGCGGGTCTCCGCCGCGGTACGCAGGCGGATCCTGTGACGCGCCCGCAGGCCCGGGAGCGTGCCGAAAGGAATGGGCCCATGCCGCCAATGTCAGCAGCTCCCGTCCCGGACGTGACCGCAGGACGTTCCCGATGACCGCCCCCGACCCCGTGACCACCCCCGACGCGGCACACCCCGACCGTGGCCTGCCCGGCGCCGAGGTCACCGGGATGCCCATCGAGGTGACGGAACTGGCCAAGACCTACGGTGAGGTCTCCGCCATCCGGCATGTCTCACTCACCATCAGGCCAGGCGAACGCGTCGTGCTGCTGGGCCCGAACGGATCCGGGAAATCAACACTGCTCCGCTGTCTGGTACGGCTGGAGCAGCCGACCGCCGGGACCGTGACGATCGGCGCTCACCCGGTCACCACCCTGGACGCGCACGGACTGCGGGCGCTGCGGCGCGAGGTCGGCTTCGTTTGGCAAACCCATGACCTGGTCGGATACAGCACGGTGTTCGCGAACGTCCTGCACGGCGCGCTCGGGCGGGGCGGCATCCGGTCGTGGTGGCCCGCCACCGCCCCGGGCGCAGAGCGTGAGTTCGCGTACGAATGCCTAGACCGGGTCGGGTTGGCCCACCTTGCCCGGCGGCGCGCCAGCACTCTGTCGGGTGGACAGCAGCAGCGCGTCGCCATCGCGCGCATGCTCATGCAGCGCCCGCGTCTCATCCTCGCCGACGAACCGATCGCCAGCCTCGATCCGCGGGCCGCCACCGAGGTGATGGACCTGCTGTGGAATCTGGCCACCGAGACCGGGGCCACGGTCGTCTGCACCCTGCACCAGGTCGACGCCGCCAAGCGCTATGCCGACCGGATCCTCGGCATGCGCGGCGGGCACCTCGTCCTGGACCGGCCCCCTGCCGACATCAGTGACAACGAACTTGACCTGCTGTACGCCGGAGCGGGCGAACCGCCGGCCACCATCGGCACGCCGGTCACGAACGAAAGGAAACACACGTGAAGGTTGCAGTCCTCGGCGCCGGCATTGTCGGAACCGCCGTCGCGTGGCGGCTCGCGGAAGCGGGCGCCGACGTCCTCGTCGTCGACGTGAGCCAGCCCGGTGCGGCTGCCACCGGGGCAAGCCTCGCCTGGGCCAACGCCAGCAGCGCCGCGTCGGACGACTACTTCGCTCTTCGGGTGGCGGGCCTGGACGAGCACCGGCTGATCTCGAAACAACTGGAGGGGGACTGGACTCTGGCCTCCGGCCACCTTCAGTGGGCCGATACCGAGCCGGGGACCGAGGCGCTGCGGGACCGGTACACGCGGCTGCGATCACGCGGGTACCCGGCCGAACTCCTCAACCCTGCCGAGGCGAGCGCCAGTTTGGAACCGTCCGTCCGGTTCGCTGGGCCGGAACATCCCGTCCTGCACACCCCGGACGAGCCGGCCATCGACGCCCCGGCCATGGCCGGGCGGCTGCTGCGCGCCGCGGTGGCCTGTGGTGCCGTCCCCGCGCTCGGCAAACCGGTCCGCTCCCTCACGGTACGCGGCGGGCGGGTCGCCGCCGTCGTCGTAGGCGACACCAGCCACGACGTCGACGCGGTCATCAACGCGGCCGGGGCGAACGCCCATCACCTGGCCGACATGGCCGGGCGCCGACTGCCGCTGCGTGACGAACCCGGGCTCGTCGCCCGGCTGTACTGCGACCCGGTGCCGGTCCGGCACACCATGCACGCGCCCGGCATCGAGATCCGGCCCGACGGGCCACGACAGGTCCTCTTGCACAGCCGAGCCGTCGACGCCCAGTTGTCCCCCGACGGCTACCCGCACGACCCGCACATCGACGATCTGTGCCGGCGCGCCGCCGACATCGTGCCCGAGTTGGCCGCCGCGGAACTGCGCGATGCCCGCGTGGGCTGGCGCCCCATCCCACAGGACGGCTGGCCCAGCGTCGGCGGCCTCGCATCGATACCCGGCTACTACGAAGCCGTCACCCACAGTGGCGTAACCCTCGCGGGAATCATCGCCAAGCTCCTCACCGAGGAAATCCTCACCGGTACGGTCCACCCGCTCCTGGCACCCTTCCGGCCCGACCGCGACGGCCTGCGTCCGACGCACGTATGAGTCCGCTACCCGGCCGCGTCGGCGATCGCGCCGACCGTCTGCAACAGGCCGGGGCAAGGGCGGCTCGGGGCGGCGGCGCCGGTCCGACGGCCGGACCGTTTCCCCGGGCCGCCGCACAGCGCGCACGGCTCTCGGCCGGGGGCGGCTACCGCCGTTCGAGCGGCTCCGCCGTGCTCGCGTTCGGCTCGCCCTGACGACGACCTGACCAGCCCTTGGCCGCCCTGGGCGACATATCCCGCCCACCTGCTCGCAGGGGGCCGACGCCGGGGGCGCACCATCCACTTCGCCGCCGCCCTTCGACGGCCTCTGCGTCGGTGTCATCGCCTCGGTGTCATCGCCTGCCCGCCGCCATGAGCACACACCCTGGAGACCTGATGAGTATCGCTGTCATCGGGGAGTCGCACCAGCGACTCTCTGCCGCCGCCTACCTCGCCACACTTGGCGAGACGGTCGCCACCACATGCCTCGACACAACCGAGTACGAGGTCGCCGTTCTCTCCAACCCACCAACACGTCAAACCGTCGGCCGACTGGAGAACACCCCGGAGGACGAGGTGGAAGGCGTCCTGATCATCGATACGCCCGAGACGCTACCGGCCACGATCCAAGCCTGGGCGCCGATCCTGACCGATCGAGTGGTCGTGGTGGCCGCCTGCGGCCTGAGCGGTCCGATTCTCGTCGAGTCGCTCTGCCGACAACGCGACGTCCGGCCGACCGTCGTCGCTGACGCGGCCGGCTACCCGGTTCTCGGGGAAATGCGGGGCTCCGTGATGACGATCCGCGCGGTCAAACGGGGCCTGCTCGTTGGTGTACCGGGGCAACCGGAGCCCGACGTGATCGATGTGCTCCGTCGTATCGTGCCCGACGGGACCGCCACGGACCGCCTCCGGTCCTCCTTGTCCAACACCAATCCGCTCCTTCATCCGCCTGTCGCCGTACTCAACGCGACAAACATCGAGCGCCAGATCGAGACGACCCTGTTCCGTGACGCGCTGACACCCGCCGTGTCAGAACTCGTCAACGCCGTTGACGAGGAACGACTCCGCGTCCTTGACAAGCTCGGCCTCCCCGATGTTCCGGTTCTTGAGCACTTCGTCACGTATTACGGAGACCAGGGCCTCACCGGCTCAACTCTGCGGGATGCGCTCTCGACGTTTCCCGCATTCACCCACTCGCGGCTGCCACAACAGCTTCACAGCCGTTTCCTCGACCAGGACGTACGCCATGGCCTCGCCCCGATGGCCGCGCTCGGCGACCTGATCGGCGTCCCGTGCCCGCGCACGAACGCAGTCGTGGAGATCTCGTCGACGCTGCTGCGGCTCGGTCTTCGCGAGGACGCGGCAGACATCGCCCGAGCCGCACTCGCCGACGTATGACACTCGTTGGACTCGGCGCTTCATGACGGTCCGTCGGATCTTCTGGCGGACCGTCTGGTCTTCTGGCGGACCGTCCGGCGAACAGCCGACCGCGCTGTGGATCAGTGGTCGATGTGGGCCGCGGCTGTCAGATGCGCCAGGAACGGATCTTCTCGGCTGCGCCGAAAACATCCTCCTTGCCCGACATGAGGGTTTTGCACAGTTCGACGAGTTCGCCGTAGGGGGAGTCGATCCCCTCGCCGCCGGCGTGCATGTAGGCGATCGTGACCGCGCACGCATAGCGGACGTTGAGGGACGGCAGCGGTCGCAGCAGGAGCAGGGTCTGCAGCAGTGCGGCAGCGCGCCAGGACGCGTCGGGGTCGACGCCGAGACGGGGTGGGTCGACGCGGTGCCGGGCCACGGCCGCCACGAGTGCCGAGAAGTCGCTGATGTGAGGCTGGTCGGGCAGTGCCTTCTCGTGCTGCTGCAGGAGCCAGCGCACGTCGATATGGACGACGGGTGCCATGGGTTCAGGCGGCCCTGCCCATCGCGCCCGGCGCTGGACCGTCGTCGATGCCCGCGGCGGCAATGGCGTCGGCCAGCGCAGGGTCGGTGAAGACCCGCTGGAACTCGTCCGCCGCGGCCTTCAGGGCCCGCTGATGGGCGATCGCATCGCGAGTGGATTCGCGCACGAATGCCTTCAGTGTCATACCGCGGGACCGGGCGACCTCCCGGAGGTCTTCGAGGTCCGCGTCGGAGAATTCCACATTGAGTGCTCCCATGCGCTCAGGGTACCGCTGGGGTACCCGGGGCTCAATAGTCCCAGGTCAGGCCGGGAGCTCCGGGTACCGCTACGCTACGAGAGGAAGGGCACCGACCCCAGTGGTCGTCACACGGCGTGGGTGACGAAGTCGACGTCGACGGGGCCGACTCGGATGACCGGCGACGCGGTCTTGATGGCTCCGCCCTGCATCACGAGGAGAATGTTCTCCGGTGCTTCCAGGACTCCCATGTCGGAGAGTGGGTCGCCTGCGCAGACGACAAGATCGGCCACTTTGCCGGCCTCGATGGTTCCGAACTTGTCATCGATCCCCAAGAGACGTGCCGCGTTGATCGTCCCCGCTTGGATCGCGGCCATGGGGGTCAGCCCCAGCTCGACCAGATGCCGAAGCTCGGCAAGGTTGCGGCCGTGCGGGGCGATCCCGGCGTCCGTGCCCAGCGCGACCCTGACGCCGCGTGCCAGGGCGTTGCTGATGTTCTCCCGGGCGAGACGCGACCAGTGCTCCTTCTTGGCGCGCAGGTACTCCGGCACGGTTCCCTCGGCGGGAATCCTCAGCGCGGAGTTGAGCGTGGGCACGAGGACGGTGCCCGTGCTCAGCATGAGGTCGATGCCCTCCTCATCGATGCCATAGCCGTGTTCGATACTGGCGACGCCGCCCCGCATCGCGTTCTTGATGCCTGTGGCCCCTTGGGCGTGGGCCGCCACGGGCCGGTTGCGACGCCGGCGTGCCTCAGCGACCGTCGCGGCGATCTCGGCTTCGGTGAGGCCCTCGTCATCGGGCTGATCGGCGGGGGTGCTGATGCCACCGGATGCACAGACCTTGATCACATCGGCGCCGTCGCGGATGATCCGGCGAGTCGCCCGGACCACGTCGTCCGTCGAGTCGACGATCTCCCCCCATCGCCGTACGCGCGCCCCGTCGAGATCGAATCCGCTGCCGTTGACGTAGTCGGCGTGACCACCGGTCTGGCTGAGCATCCGAACAGCGACATGGAGTCGCGGGCCGTCGGTGAGCCCCTCTTCGACGGCATCCCGGAAGCCCGCATCCAGTCCTCCCAGGTCACGGGCGTAGGTGATGCCGGCATGGAGAGTGGAGCGCATCCGCTCGGCTATCTGGAAGGCACGATACGACTCGGGGCGGTCGGGGATCGTGGTCAGCTCCGACACCGTACCCAGGTTGAAATGAACATGGGTGTCGATGAAGCCGGGAAGGAGTGTTCTGCCGCCGAGATCCGCCACCCGTACGGGTGCGGGCGGCGTCGGTGCGTTCCGGGCCGGTCCGGCGTAGGTGATGACCCCATCGGGGCCGACGTCGATGACGGCGCCGGGCACGGGCGGATTGCCCGTACCGTCGATGAGTGTCGCGTTGATGAGTCTGGTCGCGCCGGCGTTCACATCGTCTCCCCTTGCACGTTCAACGGCTGCTGTTCATCGAGCAGTCGGCTCAGGTGGCCGATCCCTTCGGCGGGGTCGGTGGCGTCGAGGACGTAGCCGGGCCCGATGGAGATCTCCCTCTGCGGCAACCGGCCTCGGCCAGGATCGTGGGGCGTCTCAGTATGCCAACGCGAGCCCGTCACGACGCGGGTCAGCACCGGCGGAGAAGGTTCCCGTCACCGGGTCGAAAGCCACTCCGTGCGCGCCGCCGACGGCCGGGTTCCACTCCCCGAGCGACTCCACCTCGTGCCCCATGGACTGCAGTGCGTCCAGGGTCGCATCGCCGAAGCGGCTCTCGATGGCCATGCGCCTGCCGTCGAAGAGCCGGAATCGAGGATGCTCGATGGCGGCCTGCGCACTCATCCCATGCTCGATCAGATTCAGGATCAGCTGAGGAGTGGTTTCCAGGATTCCCCACGAGCCGGGTGTTCCCATGGCCGCGACCGGCACCCCGGCTCGCCAGATCTGCGAGGGTGACAAGCACATTTCGACTCGCTTGCCCGGTCCGATCACATTGGGGCTCGCCGGGTCGAGGTCGAACCAGTGCGCGAAGTTGTTCATGACCAGGCCGGTACTGCCGTAGACAACACCGGAGCCGAAACCCTTGACCGGTCCCCCACCGATCGTCTGGGTACAGGCGACGACCCATCCTTCGGCGTCCATGACCACGAAGTGGGTGGTGCTCTCCCGCATCACGTCGTGGACCGAACCTGCCGTGACCGCGTCCGATCGGCGCGTCGAGTCGTATCGCTCGCCGTCGGTGGCCGCGACCCGGGAAAGATCCACGTCCTTGACTCGTCGGGCGAGATAGCGGTCGCTCAACAACGTCCGCCACCGCTCCCCGGGTGCCACGGTGTAGGCGATCCGGTCAGCGCGACTGAGCTTGAAGCTCTCCGCGAGACGATGGACGTACTCCGGGCCCGCGGTGTCGATACCGGACAGGCCGAGCCTTTCGACCAGCGCCAACGACTCCAGGTACTCGACCGCGCTGCACGGAGGCGCGGGGCTGTAGATCGTATGGTCCTTGTAGCGGGAGGAGATCGGCCGCTCCCAGCCGGGTTCGAAGGCCGCGAGATCGTCCGCGGTCAGTAGACCGCCGTGCTCGGCCGCGAACGCGACGATGTCGGCCGCGATGGAACCGCGGTAGAACTCATCGCTGCCGTGCTCGGCGACCAGGCGCAGCGTCCTGGCCAGCGCCGGCTGTTTGATGACCTTGCCGACGGTCGGCAGGACGGCCCGTGGGGCGAACACGTCCGTGGTCGTGGGGTACGGCTTGAAGCTGTCGTAGGCGGCGGCGACGATCCGGCTGAGGTAGGGGCTGGCCGGAAAACCTTCCTCGGCGTGGCGGATGGCCGGGCCGAGGACGGTCTGCCGGTCCAGGCGCCCATATCGTTCGAGCGCGGCCAGCCACCCGCCCACCGCTCCGGGAACCACGGCGGACTTCATTCCGTGGTCCTTGGCCCCCGGTGCGGCCACCGCCTCCGGCGTCGCGGCCCGGGGCGCGCGTCCCACGAAGTCCAGGACGACGGGCTCATGACCACCGGGCGGCGTGATGATCATGTATCCGACGCCGGCGGCGCTGGAGCTGTTGGGTTCGACCACACCCAGGGCGGCGCCGACGGCGACGGCCGCATCACCGCGTTGCCGCCACGTTGCAGCGTCTGCAGGCCGGCGATCGAGGCAAAGGGGTGCGCCGAGCTCACGGCGCCGTGCGTTCCCAGTGCGGGCGGGCGAAACTCAACTTGTCGCGACGGCCATTTCATCGACGTTCCTCTTCCTCAAACAGGCGGTTCGGTGCTGAGCGAGACAGGGCGGTCACACGTATGAGTCCCGGCGGCGGTGGTCATCGGTCTGTAGCCGGGCTCATGCGGTAGGCAGATTCACGCTGTAGCCGGGTTCATGGGGTGACGGGTGGACTTACGGTGCGGGCGGCGGTGGTTCGTGGTGGGTGAGGCTCACTCCCGTCAGACGCAGGACCTCGTCTTCCAGACTGTCGGCGGCGCGCCAGAGTTCAATGATCATCGCCGCCGTGGCCTCAGCGCCTTCTCGTCCGAGGAAGAAGAAGTGATTGCCGTCGACTTCACGACAGAGTCGGTCGGACAGCTGACGGCTCAGTTCTCGGATCCGTGGCCAGGCTCGCACGGTGTTCTCGTCCGGAGCACCGGCCAGCTTGGAGTACAGCAACTGCCCCGTGAACATCGGCCAGGTGAGATGGTCGGTCAGCGCGTGCCTCAGATCTGCCGGGCTGGTAGGTGTGATCGCGCAGCAGATGGGAAACGAGGACCATTGTCCGAATCCGGCATCGGCCTGAGATGCCTTCGTCAGGTCGGTGCCGTCATCGGCGGCAAGCCGCTGGGGCTCGCCGCGCAGTGCAACACTGTGGCGGCACACATAGTGAGTCAGGTACTGCTCCTCGCTGATGACCGGGTGGCCCGCCGTCGTGCGCGGAAGGTCCTTGAACCATCGGTCGAACATCGAGCCACCGAGCCGGTGGTCCAGGTCCCACAGCCCTTGGTCGTTCAGCGGTTCGCCGCCTTCTGGCAGCGGTACCACTCCGGGCAGCGGGGGTGAGGCGGCCAACGAGACAGCGCAGATGACGTTCAGCCCCAGCCGCCTGGCCGCGGTACTGAAGGCGTGGACGGCCCGGCCCGCCATGCTCCAGACACAGAGGATGATCGAGTCGGACACGCCGAACTCGTCGACCGCCTGGCGGCAGACCTCGGCGGCGGCCTGTCCCCATGCAGAGATCAGCAGGTTGGGGCAGCTGTCGGGGAACTCGGGCCTGTCGCTGGGGTAGGACGCTCCGATGTAGCTCAGTCCACGCCGGCTGAGCCAGTGGGCGAGGAAGTGCTCGGGCTCGGTGCCGGTGTGGCCATGTCCCATCCGGGCCGTGTGTCCGCCGCCGGGCAGAAAGACCACGGTGGGCATGTGCGGGTCGCCGACTTGGGTTCGGCACAGCATCGGTGCGGTGGACGTAGGGATCAACTGTTCGTGGTTCAGCGTCATATGAGATCTCCTTCCACGTATCCCGTCGTGGTGTTCTCAGGGACCGTCGTCGGCTCCTCGGCACTCTCGAAGAACAGTCCCAGCACCGTCGGCGACATCTGCAGGGCGGGCAGCGAGCGATCAATCGACCATCGCCTGCGGGCTACCAGCCTCCGCAGGGACATCATGAAGCTCGGCCGTCAAAGCCGGCGCCTGCTCCATCCGCACTTCGTGGCGCTCCACCATGCGACTGCCGACTCTGGCCGGGGTGCGGCCGCGCTTGGCAGTTTGCTTCGGTTCCTTCATGCCGGGGACGCTAGGGAGGACGGATGTCCCGCCGACGTCCGCCCGGTTAACGAAGCAAGAATGCTCCTCGGAATGAGGAAGTTCTGAGGAATTCTCCTCCCGCAATCGGTTGAGAGGTACGTATGATCCCTGGCGTGGCAGCGAAGCGCGAAGACGAACAGTCGTCACATGCGGTCGGTGGCGCCCACGGTGTGGGCCGCGACCAGGACACCGGTACCTTCTCCGGTGGCGCGGACCCCCGGCGGGACGGGGTGGCCCTTGCCTGGTGAGCCGACCACCGTGACCTGGCCAGTCCCGGGTGTGCGGCTGCACGCCGGGCTGGAGCGGCCGGCATCCGTCGGCGGCCGTGAGGTGCTGTCCTACTTCCAGCCCGGCGCCGCGGACCGACCGCTGATCGTGTTCCTGCCGGGAGGCGGCCACCTCGCCCGTGTCTGCTACGGCCATCCCGGCGCCGACCCGACCGAGTTCCTCGCCCACGCACTGGCAGCACAGGGATTCCCCCTGCTGGCGCCATGTGGGACTTCAGCGGTTACGGTCTGTCCCGCGAGGCCATGTATCGGAACTGGTACCGCCAGGTCACCGACCTCGACGAAGGCGGCGACCCGAACTCCCTCACCAACCACCCGCGCTGGCCCCTGGTGACCATGGAGAAACTCGCCCGAGCCGGTCCAGTTCCCGGTGACGGACCGGCACTCCTCGGACCGGGCCGCTCAGTCGGTCCCGTCGGACGCCTCGACCTCGGTCTGCAGTGACGGCAGTGCGTCGACGTCCAGGTCTGTTCCCACGGACTTGCCGCGAAGCTCGTTGACCAGTTGTGTGGTCGCAACCGCACGCTCGGGGTGCCGAGCGGCGATCTCCAGGGTGAGCGCCTGGGCCAGGGCCATCGCCACAAACACCGGGCTGGCCGGGCCAAAGTTCGTCTGAGGCGTCTGCAGGACCACGTCCACCCGGTCTCGTACGGACATGCCGAGGGCTTCACTCATGAACACCACGCGTGCCCCCACGGAACGGGCGTGGTCGATGACGACGTCGATCTCCCGGAAGTGGCGAAGCGGGGCGATGACGAGAACGGCGTCGCCGCCGGACAGCGGCAGCAGCCCACTGGTCATGCTGAGCCCGGTCTGGGTCACGCTGCGGGCAGGTACGCCGCATCGGCCCAGTTCGATGGCGAAGAAATCCGCGACGCATCCGGCTTGCTCGATGCCGTAGGCCAGCACCGCGTCGGCTCCATCGATGATGTCCACGGCGGTGCGCCAGGTGTCGGCGTCGATGAGATGGCGCGCCTCGTGCATCAGGTTGCGGGTGGCGAGCAGCACCTGATCGGCGATGCCGACATCGGTGCCGAGATGCTCGATCGACTGCGCGAGCATGCGGGCCGGGTCGCGTCGGTCCACCATCGCCTTGAGCAGGACCCGCTTGAGTTCCGGCAGTCCGGCGTAGCCGAGTGCCTTCACCGTGCGCACCACGGTCGCGTCACTGGTCCCGATGCGGCGGCCCAGATCGGCGGCGGTCATGGAGGGGATCTCGCTGGGGTGGTCCGCGAGGAATCGGGCCACCTTCCGTTCGCTGGGCGACAGGTCCGCATCGAGCGCCACGGCGCGTTCGTGCAGCGGAGCATCCGAAGATTCTGTAGTTCCCACCACAGGTATTGACTCCTTTTTGTAGCGCATCCTACAGTCCCTGCAATCTCGATGACAAACAGTGTCGGCGAGCGCAGCGAAGGGAAGCGAACGCATGGCCGGGAGTCGGATGAAAGTCGCCGTGGTCGGTGTCGGCACGATCGGCGCAATGGCGTTGCTGCACCTGGCCCGGAACGGGGTGGAAGCCGTCGGGTACGACGCGTACACCCCTGGGCACGACCGTGGCGCGGCAGGCGGCGAAAGCCGGATCTTCCGTGTCGCCTACGCAGAAGGGGCGGGTTACGTCCCGCTCCTACTGGAGTCCCTGGAGCGATGGCGCAGCCTCCAGGAGGCCGCTGGTCAGCAACTGTTCCACCCGGTCGGCTGCGTCACGGTGGGCCCCGTCGACCATCCCAGCCTGCAAGCGGTCCGCGAGGCGGCCGCCACTCATGGCCTTGGCCTCGAAGAGCTGGACGCACCGGCGGCCGGCATACGGGTGCCGGAGCACCCGCTCCGCCCCGGCGAGTCCCTGTTGTTCGACCCGCTCGGAGGTCTGCTGCGCCCCGAGGCCGGCGTGCTCGCGGCTGTCGGGCTGGCTCGGGCCGCTGGGGCGCAGATCCGCGACAACACCGCGGTGCTGGATGTGCAGGAGGCCGGCGAACGCGCCGTGGTCATCACCGAGGACGGTCAGGACACCTATGACCGTGTCATCGTGTGCCCGGGCCCCTGGGCAAACCGCTTGGAGATGCTTCGCCCCTTCCGGCTGGCACCCAAGCAGTTCACTGCGACCTGGTTCCCCAGGCTCGATCCGCGCACGTTCGATCTGACCCGCACACCGGTGGCCATTCGAGTCGGCACCCCCACCTTCTCCTGCTTTCCCAGTGTCGATGGCGTATCGGTGAAGGTCATCACACGCGGCCCGGCCTTCATGGACCTCGACGACCCTGACGACCTGCCGCGTTCGGTCAGCCGTGACATCGTCGAGCACGCCGCCACGGCGGTACGGTCCGCCCTGCCGGGGCTGGCCGACACCCCGATCCGGATCGGCACCTACTGCGACATCTACAGCCCCGACGGGCACGCCCTCCTCGGCCCCCTTCGCCCGGACAGCCCGGTGACGATCGCCACGGCCTTCTCCGGCCACGGCTTCAAGATGTCCCCCGTCCTCGGCGAGACCGCGGCAGAACTCGCCGTCAACGGGCACACAGACCATGACATCTCCTTCCTTTCTCCCCGCCGATTCCAGGCAGCTCAGCTGAGCTGAGCGCCCTCGGGGAAGTCCGGACGGCGGCGCGGCGCGCCTCCGGACAGCGGCGCGGCGCGCTGGACGGCGCCCGGCCGCACCCCACTCGTCGCACCCAGCGCCTCCCCCGGCTACCGCTGGATTGACCGAAGGCAAGAAACATCAACCGGTGGGTGGGCCGCCGGCCGGCCCGACCGGCGCACGCTCGCCGAGACGATGCGCATCCACCCTGGCCTCGCCGAGCGCCTCACCCGACACGCGACTCCGCCCGGCAGGGGCTCCTGGCCCCATTCCACCGCTGGACGGAACAGCGGCCAGGATCACGCCGCACCGCCTCGGCCGACACAGGCCGACGGTTCGGGACGACCACCCCGCGCACACATGGGCGGCCCCAGCCGTCAGCCTCAGCCGTCAGCCCCAGGTGTCGCCAGGTGTCGTCCTGCCCGATGCGCATCGGCACCTGACCGTGGGGTTCACCCCGGACGAACACACCCGGTCGGGCCCACCACAGCCCGCGGCACACCTCAGCCGCACACCTCAGCCATTCCGCCCCACACATTCGCGCCACACACATTCGCCCCCATGTCTGCCAGAATCAGCGCGGACCTCGCACTGGGGGCATCACCGAGCACGACATCCCACCTGGACCCAGGTCGCTGTTCAGCACCTGACCATCGGAGGCACCCATGCACACAGGTTCCACCGGACAGATCGTCGGCGTCGCCATAGCCAGTCTGCTGATGATCGGCTGGGGGGCGGCCATGTCCCTCTACTTCGGACGCCGCGCCAAGACATCCCGGGACTGGCTCTCCGCCAACGAGTCGCTTCCGCTGTTCGTCGTCGTCATCACCCAGTTCGCCGCCGCCGCGGGAGGCGGGGTGCTCATCGCTCACGTCGGGATCGGCTACCAGTGGGGGTGGTCGGTGTTCGTCTACGAGGGGTGTGTACTGGTCGGCTTCCTCCTCCTGATGCTGATCGCCCGATGGCTGCGCGAGCAGAGCTTCACCACGGTCCCCGACGTCGTCACCCGGCTGTTCGGACAGAACAAGCTGGTCACGACCATCGCCGCACTGGCCGCGCTCGTCGTCCCGTTCGGCTGGGTAGCCACCCAGTTCGTCGCCTTCGCCAAGCTCTTCGGCCAGCTGACCGGGATCTCGGCGCCCGTACTCATCGCTGTGATCATGATCGCCTCGCTGACATTCGTCCTGCCCGGCGGGCTGACCTCGGTGGCATGGGCCGACTTCGTGTTCGGTCTCTTCAAGATCGGGATGGCGCTCGTCGTGGCGTTCTACGGAATCCACCTGGCCGGCGGCTGGAGCCACATCACCGCGACCGTGCCGAAGCGGCTGTGGAGCACCGAAGGTGTCACCGCCGTAGGGTGGCATCAGATCTGGCTCTGGGCCGCCGCGATCATTCCCGGAACCCTCACCAACCAGCTCTACTTCCAGCGCGTGTTCGCCACCAGGAAGGTCTCCGACGCGCGTCGCGGCCTGGGGCTGTCCGGACTGACGATGCTCATCAGCGGGGTCTACGCCGGCTGCATCGGCCTCGCGGTGCACTCGATGAACCCGAACCTGTCCAACCAGGAAGACGCCGCGGGGTGGCTGCTCACCCAGCTCCCGTCCTGGATGCTCATCGTCTTCGCCGCGTTCCTCGTCGCGACGATCGTGGCCACCAGCGGCGCCGCCCTGCAGTCCGCCGTGGCCACCCTGACGCGCGACGTCTACCAGAACATCGCCGGCCAGGAGACCGGCGAACGCCAGACCGTCACGATCTCAAGGCTGATCACTGTCGCGGTGTCGGTCCTCGCAGCGGTACTGGCGATCGCGTTCCCGTCAGCCCTGGCGTGGCTGGTCGCCACCTACGCCTACTCGGCGGCCGCGCTCGCGGCACCGATCTTCCTCGGTTACGTACTGCACCGCCGCCGCCAGCTCAAGCCGGTCGCGGCCATCGGCGGCATGGTCGCCGGCCTCATCGGCTGCGGCAGCGCTCAACTGCTGGACACCACCGTGCCGTATGCGGTGTACGGCATCTCGGTGTCGGCCGTGGTGCTCCTGCTGCTGACGGCGGCCACATCCGAGAAGCGCGTCCCCACCGTCGCGTGTGAAGTGGTGAGCGAGGCGTAAAGGCCGCCGTGATCGGGCTCGGCGTCCTGGGTGCCGACGTCGCCCGCGCCCTTTGGAGTGGGCCGAGGCCGTGGTCAGCTGCCCGGTGTCGGTGGGTGCTGGCGGCGGGGGGACACCGAGTGCGTCTGTGTGGCCCGCCAGAGGTCGGTGAGGCGGGTCAGTCCGGCGGTCAGTTCGTCCGGTGGTTTCCAGAAGGGGATGCGCAGATGGTCCTGGAAGCCTTCGACCGACGAGAACACCGGGCCGGGCACGATGACGATGCCGCCCCGCCGGGCCGTCTGGGCGAATGCCGTCGTGTCGGTGCCTGGGAGGCGTACCCAGATGGCGCTGCCGCCCTGTGGCTCGGTCCATGACCATTCCGGGGCGTGCTGGTTGAGGGTCTCTATGGCTGCGCGGAGGCCACGCCGCAGGTGGGCGCGGCGCAGGGCGCGGGCCTGTGGAAGGTCGCGCAGGCAGTTCATGGTGATGAGTTGGCTCACCACGGAACTGCCGAGGTCCTCGACGGCCTTCGCCCGGAGCAGGGTGTGCAGCGTGGACTCCTTGGCGCGGATCCAGCCGATGCGCAGGCCGCCCCAGAAGACCTTCGAAGCGGAACCGATGGCGATCCACTGCGCTGATGTCAGTGCCGCGCCGATCGGAGCGGGCGGTGCCGGGGTACTCAGGGTGAGGTCGGCAGGTGAGCCGTCCTCGACGAGGATCGAGTCGGAGTCGTCCATGATCTCGGCTATCCGCCGTGCCTTCTCCGCGGAGATCACGTAGCCGGTCGGATTGTGTGCGACAGGGAGCAAGTACACCAGGCGGGGCCGTAGTTGACGCACCAGCCGGGCCAGCATGTCCACGTCCGGGCCGTCGGCGTTGAGCGGCAGCGGTACCAGTCGGGCGTTGCGTGCGCGGAACACCTCAAGTGCGCCACGGTAGGTCGGGTCTTCCACGATGACCGTGTCCCCGCGGCAGACCAGGGTGTCCGCGAGCAGTTTCAGGGCCTGCTGCGAGCCGTTCGTGACAAGCACCTCGTTGGGATGGGTGGGTGCGCCAAGGTCTGTGTAGTAGGTGCCGAGCGCGGCACGCAGGCCCGGAAGGCCGTGCAGGTCGTAGCCGTCCTGGGTGACCAGTTCCGCGAACAGCGACGCGTCGAGTGCCGAGCGTGCGTGTCCGACCACGACGTCGAGGCCCCCGGGTGCACCGCTGGACAGATCGATCTGCTCGTCGTCCCGCGACCCGAAGGTGCTGAGTCTGGCGTCGCCGGTGGCTTCCCGCTGGTGGTTCAACGCGACGAAGGAGCCACTCCCGATACGACTGCTGACCTGGCCGTCGGCACGTAGCCTGGTGTACGCCTCGGTGACGGTGCCGCGGCTGACCGCGAGCACGGCGGCAAGGCCGCGTTCGGACGGCAGTGTGTCGCCGGCGGCCAGGTCGCCCTGGTCGATGAGGTCCGACAGGGCCCGGTGCAAACGGTCCGGAAGAGGCCCCGGAACGCTCTGCCACCCTTCAAGCAATCGGGCGACGCGCGCGGCACGCGGCGAGGTCACGCGGGGAACACCTCCAGTCGTGGGCCATTCCTGCCCGATTGGCCTTGAGCGGCCAACTGGGCCATCACAGTATTGGGCCACTCGTTCCACGGCGACAAGCAAAACCGCGTAAGGAGCATCCTGCTGTCGCCGAGGCCGCGGGCACGAGCCAGGAGTCGCTGAGGGCCCGGCGTGACCGCGGGCACACGCCGGCGACGATGGCACACACCGGCGACGATGGCCGCGGGGGCCAGGGCCGTCGCCGAGGATCTGCACACACGCGGCAAGCCCAGCGGTGTGCTTGCCCCCGGCGGCACTTCGTGTCTTTCCCAGGGCCGCGACGTTTGCCTGGTGGACACATAGTCATCAAGCAGCGCCCTGGAGGAGTCATGCGTCGAATGCTCACAAGGAACCGCTCAGCAGCCACGCTCAGCGGGTTGACCGCGCTCGTGCTGGCACTCGGGCCCTGCGGAACGGCATGGGCGCGCCCTCCTCTGCCGCCGCGTACGGATGACGCCTTCCAGCAGGACTGTCTCAAGGCCCACAACGGTTATCGAGCGCGCCATGGCGCGTCTCCCCTGAAGACCGACCAGGCCACCGTCGACCAGGCCAAGCAGCGCGTCACCCTGATCAGCCAGTCCGAGGGGCTGAGCCACGGCCACGCAGGTCTTCGTCAGGGGTACGGGGAGAACCTCTTCTGGGCCGGTTCCTCCTCTCCGGACCAGGTGGCGACCTGCTCTGACGCCGTGAAGGCGTGGTACTCAGAGGTAGTCGACTACGACTACGACCACCCGGGTTTCTCGAAGGACACGGGACTTTTCACTCAGGTGGTGTGGAAATCCACGACCACGCTGGGCTGCGCACGGGCGGCTGGTCAGGGCTCCTCCTGGTACGAGACCTACATCGTGTGTATGTACCAGCCCGCGGGGAACATCGTGACCTCGGACGGGAGCTATTTCTCGCAGAACGTCGGCAGGCCCGGCTGACCTGCCGTCCGCGCGTATCCGCCGCCGAAGGCCCGTGATGTCAGGGGCAGCGTTGCCCATCGCCGGTGAAGTAGTGGACATCCTCGCGTGAGCTGTGCACCGGGATCTCCCCCGAGAGGCGCACGTCCGCGGGAACCTGCATGCGGGCGCGGTGTCCGGCGAGGTCGACATGGACCATCCGGTACTGACGGGCCGTCGACGCGGTGGACCGGAATCGCACCCGGCCCACCGCGTCGCCCCACGGCAACCGACACACCGCCGGACTCTGCCGCGTACCGCCGCTGCCTCAGATAACGGAAGCCCCGGCGGCGACCAGTGCGGCAGCCGACGGCAGAGATTTTCGACCAGGTCAATGGCTTGCCGGTGGTCGGTCGTCGCGGACACCACGCTGGGTAAGGCAGTGGTTCGCGTGACCACAGCCTCCGCCACGCCAGTGTGTGCAGTCCACATTGCTCCCGCTTGTGATGGTTGCGAACACTTGCTGCCCATGTCCCATGCGTCGCATCACGGACGAGGGACACGGGCCGATCATGAAGGGGTAGCCGAAATGACCGCCACGCCGACCAACGGCCACCATGACCTGAGCCGCCGATCCGCACTTGCCGCAGCAGGAGTCCTCGCCGTGAGCGCGTTCGGCGCGCCCGGTGCACAGGCGCAGCCGAACCGCCCGAGTGCGGCAGACCACTCAAGTCGGGCATCGGACGCCGAGCCGATCGCCGACAACGTGCTGGACACCACCGCGGAGAACCAGGCCGCGACCTACCGGCACATCGACCGTCAACGACTCGCAACCCGTACCATCCGCACGGAGCTGACCCGATCCACGTCCCTTCCGCGCCACCGGGGTTCGCTGAACGGCCTTCACTACACCTTCAAGGGCACCAGGCGCACGATCCGTCGCTTCGTCGCCGACAACCGGATCGCCGGTCTCCTGGTGCTCAAGGACGGTGCCGTCGCCCACGAGCAGTACGCCATGGGCAACACCGAGACGACGCGGTGGACGTCGATGTCCATCGCCAAGTCCGTGACCTCCACCTTGATCGGCGCGGCCCTGGTCGACGGAGCGATCGGCGGGCTCGACGACCCGGTCGCACGGTACGTTCCCGAGCTGAGGGACAGCGCCTACAACGACAACACGATCCGGCAGTTGCTGCAGATGAGCTCGGGCGTCCAGTGGAACGAGGCCGGCGCGAACGACCCCTATGGCGACAACGACATCGCGCGCATGTTCAAAGGCGTGTACGGCGACGACCCGGGCGTGGTCATGGAGCTGATGCGGACCCGTCCGCGGGCGGCGGCACCGGGCAGCACCTTCCTCTACTCCACCGGCGAGGCTTATGTCCTGTCGGCTGTCCTCGCCAACGCGACCGGGAAGACCTGCAGTGACTACCTGTCGGAGAAGATCTGGCGTCCGCTGGGGATGGAAGCCGATGCCTATTGGATGCTCGACAATCGCGGCGGCCGGGAGTTGGGCGGAAGCTGCATCCAAGCGACGCTGCGCGACTACGGCCGCTTCGGGCAGTTCATCCTGAGCGGTGGCCACGGCGTCCTTCCGCAGGGGTGGCGTGACACGGTGGGCCGGCCCCAGTCGAGAATCACCGAGTACTGGCGCCTGTACGAGGGGTCTCCGTACGGCTACGGCTACCAGTGGTGGGCCCTCCCGCCCGGGGTCGCGGGCGCGCGCGGCCCCCTCCCGACTTTTGTGGGGCTCGGGCACGGCGGGCAGAAGCTCTACATCAACCCCGGGCAGCGCGTGGTGGTGGTGCTGTGGAGCGCCCTGCGGCCCGGGGTCGACGTGGATCCGGAGTTCTTCGCGCTGCTCAACGCCACGATCAACGCCCTGCGTTGAGCCGCGCATCCCGCACAACTGAGGCTCGATCTGGTCACCCGCCAGGCGCCTGACGCGAGGGGGAACGGCAGCCAGCCGCTCCCCTATTGGGTGTCGTCCGTCATCGGGTGCCTGCCCTCACCTGCTCCCGGCCGCCTTACCGGCCGCCCTCGTGGTCGGTCTCCCGGCCGCCCTCGTGGTCGGCGGAGGGGGACTCGGGACACGGCAGGAGACCTTCGAGACGGTCGGCCGCGGCCTCGCTTCCGCCCGCCGCCCGGAACGAGCGGCCGATCGCACGCGCCGCGTCGCGGTATCCGGCCGCCTCGTCCAGGACCGTGCCGACGGCGTCGGCGATCCGCCGCGCGTCGGCACGGCCGAAGCGCAGCCGGACACCCGCGCCCGCGGCGGTGACCTGGCCCGCGACGATGGGCTGGTCGTCCCTGATGGGAGCGACCACCAGAGGGACGCCGTGCCACAGCGCCTCGCAGACGGTGTTGTGCCCGGCGTGGCAGACGACGGCGTCCACGCGGGCGAGCAGCGGCAGTTGGGGCACATGCGGGCGCAGCAGGATGTTCTCGCCCGCCCCGGTCACGCTGCCGGTGGGGTCGGCGACGACGGCGCGTACTCCGGGCAGTCCCGACAGTGCCTGGACCGCGGCGTTCAGGAACGGCCCGCTCGCGTCCGCGTTGGCGGTGCCCAGGCTGACGAGGACGGTGCGCTCGGCTCCTTCCAGCCATTCCCAGGGAAAGTCGTCCGACGCCGGGCGGTCGGTGACGGACGGGCCCACCAGCCATACGTGCTCGGGCAGTTCGGCCGGGCCGAGCAAAGCGCTGGTGGTGTAGGCGAGGACGCCGTGCGGGGACATCCTCGGGTCGGCCGTGCCCTTCCCGTCCGCGATCCGGCCGCGCAGCGCCGCAAGGAGGCCGTCCAGCCAGGCCGCCACCTTGGGCATGCCCGCGAGCGGGTCGATCAGTTCGGCCGAGGTGGTCGCGGAGGTGACCCAGGTCAGGCCGAGCGACTCGGCGACCATGCCGCCCGCGACGGTCTGCTGGTCGGCGATCACGATGTCCGGGTCGAACTCCTCGATGGCCGTGCGTATATGGGGGGCCATATGGTCGGCGAGCGGGATCAGGAAGCGCTCCCACAGGAACTGGAAGGCCGCGGGGCCCTTCAGGTCGGCGGTCCGGCCCATGATCTCCCCGGCGGTGTCCGGCTCCGGTTCGGGCAGCACACAGGGAAACACGCGTGCGTCAGGTCCGGCCAGGTGGCGCACCAGGTCGTCGGGTCCGGCCCAGGCGATGTCGTGGCCGCGCGCGGCGAGCACGGCCGCGGTGCCGACCGCCGGGTTGACGTGGCCGACCAGAGGCGGGACGACGAACAGGAACCGGCTCATCTAGCCCGCCTTCAGGGGTGTGTGGAGGTCGTCCTCAAGCCAGTCCAGGATCAGGTCGGCCGTCTCCTTCGTGCGCTCCACGAGCACCGAGTGCCCCTGGTCGGGCAGGACGACGGTGCGGCAGTGCGCGAGGGTGGCGGCCAAGTGGCTTGCCTGACGGGCGAGTTTGGAGTCGGCGCCGTACAGGGCGAAGACGGGGCAGCGGATGTCGGCGAGCCCGTCGTCCAGGACCCGGCTGCGCGGGATGTCCTCGCCCAGCGTGGTGCCGTCCAGGATCTGTCCGGCAAGCAGGAAGGGGCGTGCGTTGCGCTCGGGGTCCCCGGCGAGCCAGGCGCGCACCTCCTTGACCACCAGGCCGCCTTCTTCGCCGGTGAGGCCCTCGGCCATCTTCTCGGCCCATGACTTCACCGGCGGCTCGGACTCGATCGCGATCACGGACCGGACGCGGTCCGGCCGGGCGGCGGCCAGCCCGTAGGCGATGGCCCCGCCGAAGGAGTTGCCCACGACGTGCGCCGGGCGGTCCTCCCCGAGGGCGTCGAGGAGTCCGTCCAGGTCCGAGACGAAATCCTCCAGGCGGTAGCCCTCGGCGGGCCGGGTGGTCCGTCCGTGCCCCCGCAGGTCGTACATGAGGACGTCCATGCCCCGCTCGGCGAAGGCGGGGCCGAGCGAGAAGTAGTAACTCGCCAGGCTGTCGATGAGCAGACCGTGGACCAGCACCACGAGGGGCCGCGGGCCCTCGGCCGGCGGACCGGCCGCGGGCATGCGCTGCATGTGGACGTCGAGTTCGCCGACGCGGATCGTCGCCATGATCAGACCGCCTCGGCCGCGGGTGCGGTGGGAAGGGAGGCCACGACGTGGCGCACCAGGTCACCCACGGTCAGTGCGATGATCTCCTCAAGTCCGCGGTCGGCGATGAAGGCGGCGAAGTTGACGGTGTCGCCGTAGTGTGCGCGCAGTGCCGTGGAGAGCGTGACCAGGTCGATGCTCTCCATGTCGAGATCGTCATGGAACCGGGTGTTCATGGTGATCGCGGCGTCGGAGATCTCGTACTCGCCGAGCACCTCCCGCAGCAGGCCAACCACCTCGTCCAGCACAATCGGTTCGGGCCGGGCGGGGGTTGTGGCGCCGTGGTCTTCAGCAGTCATCGTCGCTCTCCTCATCCTGGGCGGTCGTCCAGCCGACGACGTAGTTCCTGGGGGGCAGTCCGGGTGGGTTGCCGACCGTCCGGTGATGGACGTGGTAGGTGTCGCCGCCGGTGCGGACGGTCAGTGCCGTGCCGGTGGCGGAGTTGATCTCGAAGTTCTTCGGGGCTCCGGCCAGGCCGGTGCCGCGGGCCTTGCCGACGGCCTCCTTGGCGGTCCAGAAGCGGGTGAACCACAGGTCCTCGGGTTCGCCGGTGTCACGGACCAGTGCGGCGAGCAGTTCCCGCTCCCGGGCGCTGAGCGCCGCCTGAAGCGTTCCGTCCGGACGCCCGGTCACCTCCTCGATGTCGATGCCGCAGGGGCCGCGTCGGGCGATCGCGACCGCGGCCTCCGCCCGGTGCGCGAGGGAGACATGGAGGTCGGGGAGGGTACGGCCCAACGCGCCGGTGACATACGGGCGGCCGGTGGGGTCGTTGGCGACCCGTAGTTCCGAGGGGAAGATCCCGCCGCTTCCGGCGTCCCACAGTCGTCGGCGCACCGCGTCCTTGACCGCGATCCGGCCGAGCAGCCACTGCCGCAGGCCGCGGGGGGTGTGCGCGTCGTAGGCGGTCCGTTCCTCGCCGGCCAGCATGTTCCGCATGATCAGTTCGCGGGTGGCCAGGTCGGGCCAGCGTTCATGAAGCAGGACCCAGCCGCCGGTCTGCGGCTCGGAGAGGGTGTGGTGCTCCGGTTCGCGGTCCACCCGGCGGATCTGCGCGTCGCTGTCGAAGCGGCGGTCCTGCCAGCCTTTGAACTCGGCCCAGACGCGGCCCCGTTGGACCAGTTGCATGTCGGCTTCGACGGTGCTGTCGGTGACGGAGACGATGCGGACCAGGCAGTCGAGTCGTTCGCCCGGCGCGGGGTGCGCGCCATGGAAGCGGATCTCCCGCATCCCGACGGGGAAGACGGTGGAGCGGGTGGGCAGTTGGGACATGATCCAGTAGCCGAACAGCTGGCCTACGTTGTCCAGCAGGGCTCCCGGGGCGGTCGGGGTGGTTATGGCTCCTCGGACGTGGGCGTCGCCGATCGCGGTCAGTTCGGTGATGCCCTGGAAGCGCGGGCCGTGGAACATCCAACGCCGGGTGTACAACTCACGGGCCGTCAGGTCGCAGGGGCGCTCCATGTCCTTGGGGAAGGCCCAGGTGGTGACCGGTCGGGGATCGTGGTCCGGCGCGAGTTCGACGGTGGCCCGGGCGTACGGGCCGAGGGTGGCCGTCACCCGGGTCGCGCCCGAGGGGTGCGGCGGCTCGGGGGTGATGTGGACGGAGATGTCCACCGTGGGGACGGCGGTGATCCACCGGTTGAGCCGGACGTCATGGACGGCCACCGCGCGCAGGCCGGGTGCCGTCCGCTCGGCGAAGTCCATCAGGTGCCCGATGACGGTGGTGCCGGGTACGACGGGCCAGCGGTCGGCGGGAGCGGCCTGCGGCGGTTGCTTGAAGAAGCAGTGGTCGAGCAGATACGGCATGGTGTCGATCGAGACCCGTAGCGAGGTCCGCAGTTCGCCTGGACCGGTGGGTGGCAGGCCGGCGGGTGGCGGACCTGCGGGAGGCGGACCACCGGCGGGTGGTCCGGCCGACCGGGGTGCGGGGACGTACGCGGTGGCCCGCTGGGCGGGCACCCTGGGCGCGGTGGCCCGCGGACCGCCCTGGTGGCTCGCGGTGAGGACATCCGCGGCGAGCGCCGCGGTGTCGTCGAGCAGCGCGGAGAACTCGGCGGCCAGCGGGTCCTCCGTGGCGAGGGCGCCGAGGGCGGAGGGCCGTGCGCCGCCCGCCGCCCGGCGCGGCGGGGCCAGGGCGGCGCCGACCGCCGTGCGCGTGGGCTCGTCGAGGGAGATCAGCGCGCCGCCGAGGTCGAGCCGGACCGGGCGGCGGGCGACCCCCCGGACGGGAGCGGGGTGGAGCACGGTCGCGTCGGGTCGGGCTCCGTCGGCCCACAAGGCGGTGGCCACGCGCCGCAGTTGGGGAAGGCCCGAGCGGTGCGGGGAGTGGGCGGCGACCACGAGGTGGTCGAAGCCTCGCAGCGTGTCCGCGATCAGCGAGCCGACCTGGCCGGCTCCGAGTTGGACGAAGGCGCGGAACCCGGCCGCGTACATGGCCTCGATCAGCAGCCGGAAGCGGACCGGCTCCAGGAGGTGACGTACGAACAACTCCCGTACGTCCTCGGGCCGCGAGGGGTACTCCCCCACCGTGGTGGCGGACCAGACCGGCAGCCGCGCGGGGTGCAGGGTGAAGGTGTCCGCCGCCTTTTGGATCGGGTCCAGATAGGGCCGGAGCATGGGGGTGTGGAAGCCCGACCGGAACGGCAGGATCTGTGAGATCGCGCCCTGTTCGCGGAATTGGTCGACGAATGCGTCGACGGCGGCCGACGGGCCGCAGATCATGGACTGGTGGGGGGCGTTGTCGTGCGAGAGCACGACCTGTGTCTGTCCCTCCAGGGTTTCCATGACGCGGTCGGCGGGCGCGCCGATCACCGCGAAGGCCAGGCCGGGCACCCGCAGCGCGTCCGGATCGAACGAGGCCAGGAAGGCGTCGACCTCCTCCCGGGCGTGGATCCCGGCGACGGCCATGGCGGTCCATTCGCCGAGGCTGTGTCCGGCGAGCGCGTCGGGCACGACCTCCATCCGCTCCAGTGCGGCGTGCAGGAGGCGGCCGAGCTGGAACACGCCCGTGCCCTGGCGGCCGATGTCGCCGACCGTGACATCGGTGTCGGACAGCGACCACGACAGGCCGAAGTGGCGTGCGACGTCGTCGCAGTTGGTGTCGAAGTCGGCTTCGAGCCCGGGAAAGACGAAGGCGAGACGGCCACCGGCGTCGCCCAGCAGCGGTTCGGGGACGAACCACAGGTCGTTCTTGCCGCGCCACGGCCGGCCCCGGTCGACGACCTTGCGGGCCAGCGCCAGGCGTTTCGCCGTCGGGTCGACCAGGCCGAGCCGGACCGGGCCGACGGGCTCGGGTCCGGTCGCGTCCGACGCGACGGCGAGGAGCTCGGCGTCAGCGCGGTCCAGCATGCGGGCCAGTTCGGCGGGTGCCGCGGCGGCCAACCGCAGCACCCGTTCGGGCTCGCGCACCACGGCCGCGGGTCCGCCGGTGCCGGACGAAGCGACGGCGGAGGCGGGCTGTTCCAGGACGACATGGGCGTTGATGCCGCCGAAGCCGAAGGCGTTGACCGCGGCACGGCGTACGGGGCCGTGGGTGTCGGTCGTCCACGCACGCGCGGTGTCCACGGTGGTGAAGCGGGTGCGAGCGAGCACCGGGTGTGGGTCGTCGCAGTGCAGGGTCGGCGGGAGAATGCCATGGTGCACGGCGAGCGCGGCCTTGATGAGCCCGGCGATCCCCGCGGCCGGCATGGTGTGACCGATCATGGACTTCACCGAGCCGATCACGCCTCGGGGTGCGTCGCCCGGCGGGCCGAAGACCGCGGCGACCGTCTCCAGTTCGGCGGTGTCCCCGGCCGGGGTGGCGGTGCCGTGGGCTTCGAGCAGCCCGATGGATCCGGGCTCGGTGGGGTCAAGGCCGGCATCGCGCCACGCTTCGCGGATCGCCTCGGCCTGGCCCGCGGAGTCCGGGCTGAACAGGGAGCCGGTGCGGCCGTCGCCCGCGATGCCGGTGCCGGTGATCACGGCGTAGATCCGGTCGCCGTCGCGCTCGGCGTCGGCGAGCCGTTTCAGCGCGACGATGCCGGTGCCCTCGCCGATGAGCGTCCCGTCGGCGTCCCGGTGGAACGGTCGGCTGCGCTCGCTCCGGGACAGGGCACCGAGCTGGGAGAACACGCTCCACAGGGTGATGTCGTGGCAGTGGTGGACTCCCCCGGCCAGGACGACGTCGCAGCGGCCACTCTCCAGTTCGCGGGCCGCGTGGTCGACCGCGATGAGTGAGGAGGCGCACGCGGCGTCCACGGTGTAGGCCGGGCCCCGCAGGTCCAGCCGGTTGGCCAGCCGGGAGGCGGCCAGGTTGGGCACCAGGCCGATGGCCGACTCCGGTGCCTCGGGGCCGAGTTGGTCGGTGAAGGCGCGGCGTACCTCCTCAAGGCGCTGTTCTCCGAGGTCCGGCAGGAGTTCCCGCAGGGTACGCACGAGCTGGCCGGCGGTGCGCACCCGCTGGTCGAGGCGGACAAGTCCGGGGGTGAGGTAGCCGCCGCGGCCCAGGATCACTCCGGTGCGGCGGCGGTCGCCGAGGAGCCGGTCGGCGCCGCCCGCGTCCTGGACCGCCTGGGACGCCACCCGCAGCGCGATCAGCTGGTCGGGCTCGGTGGTCTGCACGGAGGCGGGCATGACGCCGAAGGCGGTGACGTCGACCTCGGCGAGGTCGTCGACGAAACCTCCGCGGTGGCAGTAGACGCGGTCGGCACGGCGTTCGGCATCCGGGGCGTAGAACGCGGCGTCCCAGCGGGTCGCGGGGACGTCGGTGATCGCGTCGACGCCGTGGACGAGGTTGTGCCAGTACGTGTCGAGGTCGGGGGCGCCCGGGAAGAGCGCGGCCATGCCGACGATGGCGATCGGGCAGGTTCTGGGCATCGGGGCGGTCACCACCCCGAGGCGGTGTAGACGACGGCGGTGTTCTCCCGCGGGCCCCAGGCCAGTTCGCGCAGCAGGCTGGTGGCGCCCTCGTCGGGGTCGATGAGGCGGATGCCGCGGGCCGCGTAGGTGCGCATCAGTTCCGGGGTGACCATGCCGTTGTTGGTGCCGGTGGGTGCCCACGGGCCCCAGTGGACGGTCAGCCCGCGGCGGTCGGTCCCCTCGCCCCAGTCGCGGCCGATGGTTTCGAGGGCGTCGTTGGCGGCGGCGTAGTCGGTCTGGCCGCGGTTGCCCAGGGTGGCCGCGATGCTGCCGAACAGCACGGCGAGGCGGGGGCCGTGCGAGAGTCCGCTGACGGCGTCGAGCACGGTCCTGGCGCCTTCGGTCTTGGTGCTGAAGACCCGGTGGAAGGATTCCGGGGACTTCTCGGCGAACAGCTTGTCCTCGATCACACCGGCGGCGTAGACGATCGCGTCGAGTCTGCCGTGTTCGGCGTGCACGTTCTTCACGGCGCGGTGCACGGCCTCGGCGTCGAGCACGTCCACGCAGTGGTAGCGCACACGGCTGCCGAGCCGGGTCAGCCGGTGGACGGTGTCGCGGACCTCGCGCTCGGCCTGGATCCTGCCGATCTCCCGCTCGACCTGAGCCGGGGACTTCAGGCCGCCCGCGATGAGTTCGGCTCGCAGTTCGACGTCGGTGCCGGCGGCCGTCGCGGGGAATTCCTCCAGGGCGGGCAGCGGCGTGCGGCCGAAGAGTTCGAGCCGGCAGCGGGCGGCGGTGGCGAGCGCGGTGGCGAACCGGGCGGTGATGCCCCGTGCCCCGCCGACGAGGAGCACCACCGACTCGTGGTCGAGTCCGAGGGCCGCGGCCTCGGCGGCGCCGTCGTCGCCGGGCCCGGCTCCGGTGCTGCCCAGGACGCCGCGGTCGGTCTCGGTCATCCGCAGTCCGCGGCGGGTGTCCCCGGTGCGCAGCACGACCGGCTCGCGGTCGGCGGAGGTCAGCTCCGCGACGATCGCGTCGGCCGCGGCGGACGGGTCCGCTCCGGCGGGCTGTTCGATGACCCGGGCGATGGTCTCGGGGTACTCCCGGGACAGTGAGCGGAACAGTCCGCGCAGTCCCGCGGAGGCGCCGACGGCCAGCATCCAGCGCGGGCCGTTGGCCAGGGCCGACCGGTAGAGGGGGACGGCGCCGGGCAGCGCCGGCTCGTGGGCCGGGCCGCCGTCCGGGGAGGTGAGGTGGATCAGGCCGTCGAAGCGGCCGCCGTCCGGTATCCCGCTGGCGGTCACCGCCCAGGCGCCGTGGGAGTCGAGCCGCTCGGTGAGAGCGACCGCGAGCGGGCCTTCGCCGATGATCAGGAACGTGCGTCCGGCGAGTTCGGTGGGCTCCAGGGCGGCGGGCGGGAGGTCGAACTCTGTCATCACCAGTCGCCTGGGGGCCGTGACGACCGCTTCGGTGTCGGCGGGTGATGCGGCCGGTTCGGGTCCGGCGGGCTCGACGGCTGCCGTCTCGGCCGGTGGTGTGTCGGCCTGCCGCGCGGCGACGATCAGTTCGGCGATGCCCGCCGCCGTGCGCGCCTTGGTCAGTTCCTCCATGTCGACGCCGTCCGCGGTGGGCAGTTGGAGCCGTCGGGCGAGCTGCCCGGCGATCTCGGCGCGCTTGATGGAGTCGACGCTCAGGTCGGCCTCCAGATCCAGATCGGGTTCGATCATGTCAGCCGGGTAACCGGTTCGTTCGCCGATGACGTCGAGGACGGCCGTGAGGACCGCGTCCGGGGTCAGCTCGGTCGGCGCCGGGTCCGGTGCGGGCTGCGATACGGCGGGCTCCGGGAGCGCCGCCTCGGCGGGTGCCGCGGGTGCGGGGAGCACCGTCGCGGTCAGCTCACGGGGCGCGTACGGTGCGGGCACCGGGCCGGGCCGGACACCGGGGTCGGCGCCGAGGTAGCCCAGCAGGACGTCGCGTTGAGCGGCGAGCATCTCCCGGCTGGTGCGCAGGAATTCACTGATGAGGGCCTCTCCGCCGGTCCCCGCCGTAGCGTGGGCGGAGTCGGCGTGGAGCAGGTGTCCCTGGTCTGTGTGTCTGCCGGAAGGGGTGGTCACAAGGGCCTCCGAGATGCGCTGGGCGGCGTGCAGGGCTGTGGCGGGGATGGCGCCGTCGGCGGTGCGTACGAGGTGGCCGTCGACGGTCCAGCCCGCGCGCTCGCGGCGCGGGGTCTGGGCGGCGTCGATCGCGTCGCGGCCCTGGAACAGCCAACCGGTGCGTACGTCGGTCCCGGCGACGGCGAGTTCGGCGAGCGCGGTGAGGAAGCCGGTCAGGCCCGTGCCGCGCCGGGCCTGAAGGGTGACGGTGCGGTGCGGGCGTTCGCCGAGGGTCTCGGTGACCTGCCGGGTCAGTACCGCGCCGGGGCCCGCCTCGACGAAGATCCGGGCGCCTGCCTCGTACATGGCCTCGATCTGCTCGACGAAGCGGACCGGCGATCCGATCTGGGCGGCCAGTTCGGCGCGTATCGCCTCTGGGGTGGTGGGGTAGACCGCGGCGGTGCGGTTGGACCACACCCGGATCGAGGGTGTCTTCAGCGGCACCGAGGCCAGCGTCGCCGCGAAGATGTCGCCCGCGGCGGCGACCACATCGCTGTGGAAGGCGCAGGCCACCGGGATCCGTTTCGCCTGCAGCCCCTGTGCGCGCAGCCGCTCCACGGCCCTTTCCACGTCGTCGGTGGGGCCGGATATCACCGTCTGGCGGGGTGAGTTGTGGTTGGCGACGACGACGGACCGGGCAGCGCCCGCCTTCTCCAGGGCGGCGGTGACCTGCGGTGCCGAGGCGGTGACCGCGGCCATGGTGCCGGGGTCGTCGCCGGCGGCGGCGACGACGGATTCGGCGCGTGCCCTGCTGGACCACAGCAGTTCCTCGGGGCCGAGGGTGCCGGCCGCGGCGAGGGCGACAAGTTCGCCGTAGCTGTGTCCGGCCGCCATCTGCGGGCGGACGCCGACCCGGCCGAGCAGATGGTGGACGGCGAGTCCGGTGATGCCGAGCGTGGGCTGGGCGACGCGGGTGTCGGTGACGCGGTCGGCCTGGGCCTGGCGTCCGGCCTCGTCGAAGCAGGCGGGTGGGTAGAGGGCCGCTGCGGCGCACTCGTCGAGGCGCAGGAAACGCTGGAGTTCGGGGAAGGAGACGAACAGTTCGGCGAGCATGCCGGGGCGCTGGCTGCCCTGCCCGGGGAAGAGGAAGGCGATCTCGCCGGGTGCGGTGCCGTCCGCGAGATGGATGCCGTCGTCGGGGGCGTGTTCGCCGTCGGCGGCCCGGCGCAGCGCCGCCGTCAACTCCGGTACGGAGGAGGCCAGTACGGCGATGTGGGTGGGCAGGCCGCGTACCGCCGCGAGGTCGGCGCGTCGGGAGGCGGCCAGGGCGAGGTCCCGCAGGCGGGGCGGCTGGTGCGCCGTGTGGTCGGCCTCGGCGAGGGCGAGGAGTTCCTGGGCGGCCTTGGTCGCGGCTGCTCGGTCGGCGCCGCGGAAGGTGAACAGTTCGGCGGGCCACTCGTCGCGGGCGTGGGTGGGTGGGGGGCCGTCGGCGTGGGCGCGCAGCACGACATGGAAATTGGTGCCGCCGAAGCCGAAGGCGCTGACGCCGGCGACGCGTTCGGCGGGCGGCATGGGCCAGGGCCTGGCCCGGGTGTGGAAGACGAAGGGGCTGGTGTGTTCGTCCCAGGCGGGGTTCGGCTGCCGCAGATGCAGCGTGGGCGGCTTGACGCCGTGATGCAGTGCGAGCGTGGTCTTGATCAGTCCGGCGAGGCCCGCCGCGCACTTGGTGTGGCCGATCTGGGACTTCACCGAGCCGAGGGCGCAGCCGCCGGGGTCGGCTCCGGCCTGGGTGAAGATCTCGGTCAGGGCGCCCAGTTCGGTACGGTCGCCGACGACGGTGCCGGTGCCGTGGGCCTCGACCACGCCGACCTCGGCCGGTGAGATCCCGGCGTTCCGGTAGGCCCGGGTGAGTGCCCTGCGCTGGCCGTCGGCGTGCGGCGCGGTGAGGCCGAGGGCCCGGCCGTCGCTGGAGCTGCCGACGCCCTTGACGACGGCGTAGATCCGGTCGCCGTCCCGTTCTGCGTCGGCGAGCCGTTTGAGGACCACGCAGGCCACGCCCTCGCCGAGCGCGATGCCGTCGCCGGAACGGTCGAAGGGCGCGGAGCGGCCGGAGGGGGACAGGGCGTGCGCCGAGGCGAACAGCAGATAGTCGTTGATGCCGTTGTGCAGGTCGGCGCCGCCGCACAGCACCATGTCGCTGGTGCCGGCCGTCAGTTCCTTGCAGGCCACGTCGACCGCGGCGAGGGACGAGGCACAGGCGGCGTCGACCGTGTAGTTGGCCCCGCCGAGATCGAGGCGGTTCGCGATCCGTCCGGCGATGACGTTGGCGAGGATGCCGGGGAAGGAGTCCTCGGTCAGCCGTGGCAACTGGGCGTCCAGCTCGGGCGGAAGCTGTCCGACGTAGGACGGCAGGACCGTGCGGAGCGTCATGGAACTCGACAGGTCGCTGCCCGCCTCGGCCCCGAACACCACGGAGGCTCGGTCCCGTTGAAAGGGACGGTCGGCGTAACCGGCGTCGGCGAGCGCCCGTCGCGCCACGTCGAGGGCCAGCAGCTGGACGGGTTCGATGCTCGGCAGGGAGGCGGGCGGGATGCCGTAGTCCAGGGGTTCGAAGGGGATCTCGGGCAGGAAGCCGCCCCAGCGCGAGGGGGTGTGTTCCCCCGTCCCGCCCTCGGCGTAGTAGACGGAGGGGTCCCAGCGCGAGGGGGGCACCTCGGTGACGGCATCGGTGCCGGACAGCACATGTCCCCAGAAGGACGCCACATCGGGCGACTTGGGGAAGACGCAGGCCATCCCGACGATGGCGATGTCCAGGGGCTTGGGGGCGGCGGCCGGCTCGTCCGATCCGGTGCCGAGGGCGGAGAGGGCGGCCTTGCGTCGGTCGAGGAAGCTCTGCGCGCCGGTGGTGACCGAGCTGTGCAGCGCCGCGACGGTGGTGACCTGCGACCGCAGGACGGCGACCTGTCCGGCCATGAACATGCCCTCGGTCAGCTGCCGGTCCTCGTCGACCTCGCGCAGTTCGGCACCGACCCGTTCGATCCCCTTGCTCGCCAACCGCAGTCGGCCGACGTTGAGTTGCTCCAGCCGCTCCCATGCCTCGCGGCTGGGTACGTCACCGGTTCTCAGTTGTTCCTTGACGGCCGTGAACTCGTCGGTGAAGGGGCTGCGCACACAGCGGGTGGCGTGGCCGGGGGCGGTTTCCAGCAGTTCGGTGTGCTCGGCGGCGACCATCTGCTGCTGGAAGAGCGGCTGTATCGCGCCGGCCGCGACGGCCTCCTCGGTGAAGAGGTAGGCGGTACCCATGAGGATTCCGGTGGCGGCGCCCCGCGCGGTCAGGGGGGCGGTCATGGCGGCGACCATGGCCGCGGACCGCTCGTCGTGCACGCCGCCGGCGAACAGCAGTTGGAGTTCGGCGGCGGCGTTCTTCCCGGCGGTCGCGAGGAAGTCGTCCAGCACGTCGAGCTGCGCCTGCCACAGCGGAAAGCCGGCGCGGGGGCCGACGTGGCCGCCGCACTCGGAGCCTTCGAAGACGAACTTGCGTGCACCCGCTTCGAGGAACTGGCCCAGCAACCCGGGCGACGGCACATGCAGAAAGGTGGAGATGCCGACCTCTTCGAGGGCCACGGCCTGCGCGGGACGGCCGCCGGCGATGATGGCGTGCGAAGGGCGGACCTCCCGGATGACCTCCAGCTGGGCGTTCTTGATCTTCTCGTCGGCGAAGCCGAGGACGCCGACACCCCAGGGCGCGTCGCCCAGGGCGTGGTGGGTCTCTTCCAGTACCGCGCGGGTCTGCTCCGCGCCGGACACGGCGAGCGCGATGAACGGCAGGGCGCCCTCGGCGGCCACGGCGGCGGCGAACGCCGCCTGGTCGCTCACCCGTGTCATCGGCCCCTGAACAACCGGGAGTCGGGTGCCCAGAGCACGGCTGCCCTTGCTGTCCGGCCCGAGTACGGGCACCTCACCGGCGAGCGCGTCGCTCACCGCGGTGCGTATGCCACGTATCGCCGCGCCCAGCGTGCCCCAGCGCCGTTGGAAGCGGACCGGCAGGAACGCGTCCTGGCCGATCTCCAGGGGGGCCGCGGTGCCGTCCGGGCCGGGGGCCCGTCGCCGCAGCACCCGCAGACCGTTGGCGACGACGGTCTCCGAGCCGTCGAGTCCGCTGAGCACGCTGGTGACCTCCGCGGGGAGTTCCGCCTCGGCGAGCAGCGCGGTCTGGGTGTCGAGGACCACGCCGGCGGCGCCGCCGGTGACCGCTGCCGCCGCGGTGTACGCGCCGATTCCGCCGCAGGCCCAAACCGGCAGCCCGTCGGCCGCGTCCGCGAGCAGCTGCTGCAGCAGCACGAACGTGCTCAACTCGCCCACCCTGCCGCCGGCTTCATGGCCGCGGGCGATCAGTCCGTGAGCCCCGGCCAGCACGGCGGCCCGGGCCTGCGCGCGGGAGGTCACCTCGGCCAGCACGCGGCGCCCGGGGAAGTCGGCGGCGGTCGCCGACGCCCCGGCGGCGAGGACCACGGTGTGGACGCAGGCGGGAAGGTCCGGCGCCGGGATGCCGTGTTCCTCGCCCAGCCGTACGCCGAACCCGGAGCGCGCCCACTCGGCGGCCAGGCCCAACTGCTCACGGGCGGACCGGGTATCGCCCGTGAGGTCGAGTACTCCCAGTCCGCCCGCGCGTGCGGCGGCCGCGGTGAACCGCGCCGACGCGACGCCGAACGGATGCACTGCGAGGACGAGATCGGCTGTCGTGAGCATGCCATCAGGGTCGGCGCAGGGTGTACGCATGACAACACTCCCGGGGACGAGGAGGCGCGCGAAATCGAATATCCAGAAACGACGCCAGCCACTCTCTTTACAAGACGCGCGAAAGCGCGCGGGCCCGACTCGGCCCTGAAAAGAGGAGCGAGCTGCCGCGAATCAAGCGCCTCGGGAAGGGTGGGGGGGAAGGCGTTCGAGGGCGGGCAGTCGCGATCGTACTACGGAGTAGAACAATCCACTGACCTTTCTCTGTTACAGCTTGACGTCGACGGATCGATCTCCAAGAGAATTAAGCACCACAATGTTCCGAAATTGCCTGAAGGTGCCCTTATAAATCCATGCATGATCCATATGAATGAGTATTCATTTTTCATACACCTAACTCCCCGCAACGTGCGGGATATCCGACTGATGCCTGGTGCGCCATGGGTGCCTGCACTACATAAACGCCGCCACCCCTGGCTGGCGCACCCATGCCGATGAAGGCGGAGGCGGCGCAACCATTCATCCACCCCGACTGCCACCCCCCACCCGCCGAACAGCCTCTCGGACGACGCTCTTTCACTATTGACGCGTACATACCAGGCGAGATACGGTCCCGCCGAATTGGCGCGCAACCCCCCACGCAAACGGCTTCCGCTTCGGCGGCTTGAGACGGGAGCCGGAAGGAGACATTTCAATGTCCAGCCTGCCCAAAAAGGCGCGATTACGGTTCTCCAAGACATTGAGCTGTTGCCAGCAACGAGCCGTGGCGGTGCGTGAGTAGGGCGAGCGAGGCCGCGTGCGGACAGCAGCAAAGCCCCTGGTAGGAACAAGTCGA
>NZ_JBSGBN010000093.1:0-38145 GCF_053601275.1 Streptomyces sp. NPDC004752
TTGCTCGGAAAGCGGGCATGGCCGGTTCTGAGGGGGGACCGCTGCAGCAATGCAGCGGTCCTACCCGACGAGATCTGGTTCGGGATCATCACCCGCCAGTCCATCCGCCGCGGCACGTTCTCGAGTGTCAACGTCTTGGTCAAACAGATCCGCGACTACATCAACTCCTGGAACGAGAACGCGAAGCCCTTCACCTGGACCGCCACCGCCGACGAGATCCTCGCCAAGGTCCGACTCGTCCAGACCAGCATGAAGAAACTCGTCAATAACAACTCGAAGTAACACGATCAGGATCACGAGACACTAGGATGCACGACGGCTGGCAGCTCGGGGCGAATTGGCAAGTCTTGTAACGCTATGGTTTCCGCGCGACGCCAACGTAGAGGGGAACCTGCTCGTCGTTGAACTCCTGATCCGGCTCCGGGTGCCAGCCGGTGACTACCTGGACACCGGGGTCGGTAAGGTCAAGTCCCGTGAAGAACCGCGCGAACTCATCCCGTGACCGTACTTGAGCGGGCACACCGCTCCTTCGGTAGATCTCGACGGCTCTTTCCCAGCCGGCCGCATCGAAGTCCCCAGTTACGTGCGAGAGCATGCGGAAGCTACCGGAGGGGAGCGGAGCCAGGAGCTCGTTGACGAGATCGTAGGGACGGTACTCGTCGGAGACGAAGTGCAGGAGGGCCACGAGCGAGAGGGCAACTGGCTCGTCGAAATTGATGATGTCCCTGGCACCTTCGATAATTTTCTCGGGCTCGCGTACATCTGCCTGGATGTACGTCGTCGCGCCCTCGGGCGTGCTTCGCAGGAGTGCCTCTGCGTGTCGGAGAACGATAGGGTCGTTGTCGACGTAGACCACGCGTGATTTTGGATTGACGGCTTGGACGACCTGGTGGAGGTTGGGTTCGGTCGGGATGCCGGTTCCGATGTCGAGGAACTGAGTCACGCCGCAGTCGGTCAAGATCCGGACTGCGCGGTGAATTTCCTGTTGGTTCGGGCGGCAATTCTGATGGCCGGTAGGAACGATATGACCCTCTCGGCAGCTTCTTCGTCGACCGGGTAACTTTCCCTACCGCCGAGGTAGTAGTCGTACATGCGGGCCGGGTGGGGCCGACTGGTGTCGATGGGATCTAACGTCATTGTTCTACTGCGTCCTTCGTGTCGGAACTGCGACTTCGGGATGGCGGGCTACACCAGGTCTCAGGTGAGGAGGAAGTCAGCTTCCCCGGCCTTGGCGCCTATGATGAAGGCTGCGATCTCCCCTTGCTTGTAGATCAGCGCGGGCCCATCAGGGTCGGTCGACTGGCGCAGCGCCACGCGTCCATCACTGAGCGGCTTCGCCTCCACGCAGTTGCCCGCGTTGCTACCACTCCAAGGCTTCACCCACTGCTCGGCTCCAAGCTCTGTAGCGGCGCGGAGGACGTGACTCATAGGTACAGCTCCTTGCGAATATCACCAAGAAATTTCTTGGTTTCCTGCTTTGAAAATGCGTAGACACTCATCTGGCCCAGCGCTTCGCGAAAGAGGGCTGTTTCTTCTTTTTCTTCGCTGTATCCGGCGCGACTCAGGCTGTCGGTGCAGACGATGTCAGGAAGTTCCGGAATCTCGAACCGGAAAACAGTGAAAGGACCGAAGGCGCCCGGGTGGAGCCCGGCTTCGAAGGGGCACACTTGCAGTGTCACGTTCGGGAGGTCGGCCACGTCCAAGAGATGCTCGATCTGCTCGCGCATGACGGCTGCGCCACCGGCGGGACGCCGTAGGCTTGTCTCGTCCGTTAGGACCCAGAGTCGGGGAGGAGCTGGCTCTTCGCGTGTGAGGAGCTCCTGCCGCTTGATGCGCAGGTCGACACTTCGTTGAAGTATGTCGGGCGCCATACGAGGTAGCCCTCGTTCCATGACGGCGCGCGCATAGTCGGGCGTCTGAAGCAGGCCGGGGATGACTCCGGGCTCATAGCCGCGGATCTCTGTCGCGGCTGTCTCCAGCGAAACGTGCACTCCAAACCAGCCCGGGAGGACGTCGCGGAAACTCTGCCACCAGCCAGGCGTGCTCGCTTGGTCAAGGAGAGCGAGAAATTCTTCGATCTCGGCCTGGGGGACGCCGTAGATCTCGAGAAGCGTCTTGACCGTGGCGTACTTCAGGGAAGTCTCGGCCTTCTCCATCCTGGTGACTGTCGTCTGTGCGATCCGTAGTTGCTTGGCGGCATGGGCGGCGGTGAAGCCGGCCGCGTCGCGCAGCGCGGCCAGGCGTCGGCCCAAGACGATGGCCAGCACGGTCGGGGCGGACCTCGCTTCACTCACGCCGGTTCTCTCCCCTTCGCCCTGTAGCGGTCGCTCGCTGAAGTGTGCCACGACACCGCGCGAGGCGAACAGACTGCAGCTCGAACTATGCAAGTTGCAAAGTGGGGCTTGCCAACTGCGTGCGGCCGTGACCATAGTTGTGTGGTGACGCAGCTCACTTAGCACGGAAGCACGCTCCCCCGCCTTCGCCCGCAGGAAGGTCCGAGATGCCAGCCCGCCCCACGTTGTTCCGCGCGCTCGTCCAAGAGCGCCAATAGGACAACTGGCGCGTGACGGTTCCACCGCTCATCTGCTGGATCCCGGAGAGCAAGCCGGTACGGCGTAGTGCTGGTACGCGCCGAGCGCCATGGAGGTTGAAGTGCAGACGACACGGATGACGCTGTTTCGTCAACTTGTCCAGGAACGGCACTGGACCACGGTCCACTCGTTCAACACGCATTTCGCCAGGGCAGCGCGGGAACTGGCCGCGATCACCGGTGAACGCCGGCTCGCCGACGTAACCGTGGCGCGCCGTACCTTCGACCGCTGGATGGCCGGTGAGCTGAGAGGCATGCCCCAGCGGGACACCCGGGCCATCCTCGAGCATCTCTTCCAGCAGCCCGTCGCCCTGTTGTTCGCCACGCCGGAGGGCGCTGAGCCCCCAGGCATGTCGCGCGGCGAGGGCATCTTCGACGATCCATTGGCTGTGATCACACAGACAGAGTTACTGACGCAGTCCGGCACAGGCGCGGCAGCACTGGAACACTTCAGAGGCGAGATCCAGGGGATCGTCGACCGTTACGAGACACAGGGCCCACAGGCGTTGGCTGGTCAAACGCGTTCTCTACACGGAGAACTCAGCGCCCGGCTGAAGGGCGGGCAGTATCCGCCAGCGGTGCACAGCGAGCTGTTCCGGCTCACCGGGCAGACGGCGGGCCTCTTGGCCTACATGGCCGTCAACGCCGGGACCAGACCAGCCGTAGCAGAGGCTTACTGCGTGCAGGCCGAGACCCTGGCCAGGTACATCGGAGACACGCAGCTGCAGATGTGGGCTGCTGGAACCCGCTCGCTCAGCTTGTACTACCAGCACCGGTACACCGAGGCCGACGCAGCCGCCGCGGCGGGAATCGACCTGGCGCCCAGTGATGGTCAGGCTATCCGGCTTCTGGTCAACGGCCGGGCGCGGGCTCTTGCTCGTCTCGGTGACCGAAGGGGTGCGGAACGGACCATCGGGAGAGCGCTAGACCTCTCCGAGCAGCAGCCCTCTCTCCCCTCCGGGATCACGTCGTGCATCTCCTTTGCCCCCTACAGCCTGGCCAGAACCTTGGCCAATGAGATCACCGCGCGGCTGTCCCTTGACGGCACCAGCGAGGTCTTCTCCTGCGCGGAGCAGATTGACGGCCTGATCGAGGAGTCCGATTCCGAGTGGAGCCGGGCGTTGGTGCGCCTTGATGTCGCCGCGGCGCTTCTGCAGCACAGGCAGCCAGAGGTGGAGCACGCCATGGCGCTGGGGCGGCGCGCGCTCCACGCCGGCACCAGCGCGCCCATCACGTCCGTGTGGCAGCGGGCGAACGAGCTGTACGAGCGGGCCGGGCGCTGGCACGCCGAGCCGGATGTAGGTGACTATGCCGAGGAATTGCGAACCTGGCGCTCACTCCCTGAGGCCAGGTCGATCGTCAGCGGCTCGGTTGTAGAGCTCGCACCGCAGCAGTAAGGAGAGCCGTGACGCCCAACCTGGACGTCTTCCCCGGAGCGTTCCCCCACCGCCCGCCGCCAGACCTCGATATCCCTGCCCTGCTCGTCGATCACGACTGGCAGGCGTTCAGAGCTGTCGAGCGAATGACGAACCACTGGGCGCGTCCGGGCTGGCACGAGGGGGTCCGCGCCTACTACTGGATGTTGACGTTCCCGAATGCCGACGAGCTGATGAGCAGCGCGCGGCATTGCCAGGAGGTACTCGCGCATCTGGGCATGGATTGCGTTCCCGAAGACGGGTTGCATGTGACTTTGACCCGTATCGGAAGCACGGACCTCGTCTCCGGCGACGAGGTGCAGTTCCTCGCCGACCTGGCAGAGCAGATGGCGCTGCCGGCCTTCGAAGTCGCCGCGCACCCGATGGCGGGATCGCGGGGAGCCGTCCGATTCACTCTCGCACCGTGGTCGCCGTTGATACGCCTGCACGCCGCTCTCAGCGAGGCCGGACGGCGTGCGTCCGTGCCTGGGGGCAAACCCACCGCTGCCTTCCGCCCCCACCTGGGTGTGCAGTACAGCAACCGGGAGTGTCCCGCCGCGCCCGTCATCGAGAGCGTCGCCCGCCTGCGCGCTCTTGAGCCGGTGCCGTTGGATATCGACAGCGTAGAACTCGTCGAACTCTGGCGTACGAGCGCCCCTTCGCCGGCCTATCGCTGGCGGGTAGTGCGCAGCGTTCCTTTGCGCCGACGATCAGTTCCGCCTTCCCCGCCAGATGCCAGCAGGGCCGACCTAGGACCACACGGATCTTGACGAAGCTCACGCGAATGACGCTGTTTCGTCGGTTGGTTCAGGAGCGGCGCTGGACCACGGTCGAGACGTTCAACACCCACTTCACCAGAGCAGGACGGGAACTGGCCGAGGAGTCCGGCAACAGCCGTCTTGCGGGTATCTCCGTCGCTCGCCGCACCTTCGACCGGTGGATGGCCGGCGAGCTGAAGGGCTTGCCGCAGCGGGACACCCGGGCCATCCTCGAGTACCTCTTCCAGCAGCCCGTCGCGCGGCTTTTCGGCGCTGTCGATGTGCACGGCGCGCGCGGCACCGCCCGACTTCAGGCATCAGACGATCTCACGGCTCTCCAAAGTCCTCCTTTCGGGTCGGAATCGGCACAGAGGGGAATCCTCCCTCCAAGTCCGTACCTCCCGCAGGAAGGCGCAGACGTGAACCGACGCCAGCTGCTCCGTGCAGGGAGCGCCGCGGCAGCACTGCCTCTCCTTGCCAGCCCCGCCGGGGGTGCGAGACCTCGCCTCGGCCGGATGACGCCGGACCAAACTGAAGCCGTGCTCGTATATCTGCGCGAGATGTGGCATCTACTCGTCCAGAGCGACAACCTTCTGGGCCCGCTTCACGCTCTCGCTGGCGTGCATCAGAACCTGGGCGTGCTCCAGGAGCTTCTCGAGCGCGCCGATCAACACGTCCGCGAGGAAGCGCTGCTTCTTGCGGCCCGCTATGCCGAATCTGCGGCCTGGCTTCATGAGGACTGTGCTGCCGACGCCGCGGGCGCCGCACAGGCAGCTCACTGGACGAACCAGGCGATGGCCTGGGCCGTCGAGGCCGGCGACGACGCGATGACCGCCTGGACCCTCTTCCGGCGCGCCCAGCAGGCGACTGCCAACGGCCAGGCCGCCCCGAGTATCAGTCTGTCCCGCGCCGTCCAACGCTACGATCACGTCCTCACCCCGCAGATGCGCGCCGCCGCCCTCCAGCAGGAGGCCCACGGATACGCCCTGGCCGGGGACGAAGTGGCGTGCCATCGCCTCATTGACCAGGCCGAATCCTTTGCCGCACAGCCTGAAAGCGCAGGTGACGGCCGTAGTGGCCACGGTGACTTCGCGACCCCGGCGTACTTGGAGGGGCAGCGCGCGAACTGCTGGCTGCTCCTGGGGCGCGCGGACCGTGCCGTTGCGATCCTGTCGACGGCGCTCACCGCTATGCCCCAGGTCTACCGGCGGGACCGCGGTCTCCTCGAGGCCCGCCTTGCTACCGCCCACGCGCGGACCGGCGAAGTGGACCAGGGCGTCGACCACGCCCGACAAGCGCTCATCGTGGCCCGAAGCGGAGGTTCGACGCGAGTCCTCCATGAGACGATCGCTGCCGTCGACGCGATGCGCTCCTCCCCTGACACCCCCGGGGTGGTCGAACTGATCCGGGCCGTCGCACATAGCTGAGGGAGGGACGGTGCCCACGTCGGTGGAACTGGCGGCGATGCGTCGCGCCATCGTCATTTCCGCGAGCGGCCTTGGTGCAACCAGCCCGAACCCGGCCGTCGGCTGCGTGATCCTTGATGCCGCCGGTCGCAGAGTGGGGGAGGGATACCACCTACGTAAAGGCGACCCGCACGCCGAGGTCAACGCGCTCGCTGCCGCCAGCGGTCGAGCCGCGGGTGGTACGGCGGTGGTGACGCTGGAGCCCTGCAACCACGAAGGCCTCACGCCGGCCTGTCACCAGGCCCTCCTGGATGCCAGGATCGCCCGCGTGCTGATCGCGGTCATGGACCCCACCTCCCGCGGTGAGGGCGGAGCCGCGCGACTACGCCATGCCGGTGTCGACGTTCACGCGCACGTCCTGGAGGACGAAGCCCTGGTCGTTCTTGGGCCATGGCTCGCCGCCCTGTCGCACCGGCGTCCCGTCCTGCACCTGCTGATCCAGACGGATGCTGCGGGCAACGCCACCGCTCTGTCGGCAGAGGCCCTCAACGAGATCCAGATCCAGCGGCACAGGCACGACCTGCTCATTTCCGTCGACGGAACAGTCGAAGAAGGCCGGATCGGTTGTCACGGGCGTGGCTTTTCGGCACCCACCGTGGCGGTTCCCAACAAGCCAGAGGGCGCGCTTGCCGTGCTCGCCGAAGCGGGAGCACGCACGGTGTTGCTCGTCGGACCGTCGAACTTGGGGAAGCGGCTCCTCAGCAGGTCGCTCATCGATCGTCTCACCCTCCTGATGCCGGTTCCGGAGCCGTCACAGCCCACGACCACGACACCTTCGCCACTGCTCCCGGACGGCTACGTCCTGTCTCAGGTCACGCGCACGGGCAGCCAACTTGTCGTCTGCGCCGAGCGCTGCTGACCGACACATACGTGGCCCCCTACGCGGGTGAAGCCTCGTCTCATCGTTGGGAAGAGCCTGAGCGGCGCCCCCTGACGTGTTGGCACCTGATGCCTCGCTCGACGTCCTGAAGGGACGGTCTGCGCGGCGCACCGCAGGTGATGCATTCGCTCGGCCAGGGCATCGAGCGGGCACCGGGAAACCGAACCTTCGGCTCGTAGCCCGCGACACGCATCGTCTCCTCGTGTTCTCGTTCTTCAGAAGTCACGGGGGAAGACGTCGTCGGCGGGGACGGCCGACTGCTCATTGCGGACCTGGGCAGCACACTGTCGCGGAGCGGGGTGAATCCGCCGATCAGCAGGCCCAGGCTCATCCAGCGCTTCGGCTCTGGCGGTTCGTCCATGGCTCTTTCACTCTCTAGCGTCGCGGGCAGGTCGACGTGCGGCATCCCACTTGCTGTTCCGGTCGATCTCGCGCAGCGGTCCTCATTCGCCGTTACAACATGGGGCGGCGCTGCCTGGACGTACGGTGGTCATGGCTGAAGTTCTCTGACGGGCGAGTGTGCCGTCGCTTCCTGGACCTGCGCGCGCAGCCTGGCGTAGACGTCGTCGACGAGACCGAGCTCCAGCTCTGTGAGCGGATCGCCCAGGCAGCTGAAGTTCTCCTCCACCTGTCCCGCGGTGCTGAATCCGGCAACGACCACGCACTGATCGCTACGCTGCAGGCTAGAGCGCAGGGCCAATCGCGCGAGTGTGCCGGGTGTGTCGCCGAAGTGGCGGCGCAGGACGTGAAGTTGCTCATCGACCCGGTCTGGGAGCGAGGGCATCAGCACACCGTGTCGCGGAGGCGCCGTCTCGGGCGGCGAGGAACTCTCTGTTCCTCTTCCAACGAGCACGCCGTGGGCCAGTGGAGCCGCCAGCACCAGGCCGACCCCGTGCCGTGCCGTGAGCGTGAACAGGTCCTGGCCTTCGAGTGAGACCGCCGGCGTGAACGCGTTGAACCGCGTCCAGACGACGTCCGGCTTAATCAGCCGGAACAGGTACAAGAAGCGCTCCGCCTGGGCGGCCCATTCCTCTGGGGAGGCCGCGTAGTGCGTGAAGGGGCCCCGCATCCCGATCGCCCTGATCGCCTTCACGTCCCGGAGCGTGCGCATCGCGTCGATGGCATTGCCCAGGTAGCGATCGCCAGGGCCGAAGTCGAAGCTGTCCAACGTGTAGAGGTGCAGTTCCTCGGCGTAGAGGTTTTCCAGGGTCTGCTCGAGCTGATGGTGGATGTGCCGGCCTGCGTACGGATGCTCTGCACTGCCGCGTATCTGGCCGACTTTGCTGCTCAGTTGGAGGGCAAGGTCCGGTCGCTGGCGCGCGAATTGCCCGAGGACACGCTCGGAGTGTCCGTACCCGTAGGAGTCGGCGGTGTCGAAGAACGTGGCGCCATTCTCAACCGCGCAGGTGAGGCCGTCGAGGAACCGGCTGGCCCTCACCGATCCATCGGGAAGCATCTGGTCCGTGGGGACGTCGCAGTGGAGCCCCAGCGGGTGGGTGAGAATGTCGCGGCACAGATGCCGAAGCCCGAGGTCGTGAGGGGTCACGCGGCACTCCCTGCCAAGCAGAAAGCAGCGGTCACGACCTTGCCCTCGCGGGCGGGTTCGACCCCCCATCCACTGGCGAAAGCACTGACCATGTACAGGCCCCTGCCGTTCGTGGGCAGGTCCTCTTCACCGGCCTCGCCGGGTGTCTCGTCCTGCAAGCTGGCCAAGAGACTGGCGACATCGGCCGGAAGGGCTGTGATGTCCCTTCCGCGGTCAACGACGCCCACAGTGACGCCTTTCTCGTAGAGGTCGAGGGTGAGCGATACAGGCCCGCCCGCGTGCCGGATTGCGTTGGTGAGCAGTTCGGTGACGACCAACACGGCGTCGTCGATTCGATCCTGGTCGGTCTGGCCGTGGAGCAGTCGGCGGACCGTTTCTCGGGCCCACGCAAGCGGCTCCTCCTTTGCGGTGAGCGCAAAGAACTGGTGGTCGACGAGTTGCCCTAGTGGCAGTTCCCGGATCAGATCGGCTGCTGTCGGCGGCACCTTCGTCTCCTTGCGTGTCGAGACGCCGTATGGCGCGGACCGGTGATCCGGCCCGCCACCAACCCTCACCGACCAGCCGTGGCACCGATACGCCAAACCGTGGCCACGTTGTGGCCATCTCTCCTGTGCGGCTTCAGTTCGAGTTGTCCGGGCGAGGGGACAGGTCCCGTCCTGCCAGCGGCGCAGCGCAACCCGTTAGCAAGATCACGATCTGGACTTCTTGGATGCTGACCTGCCAAGTCCCGGGGCTGCGCCCGCCTTTGAGATGCCCAAGTGCTGATTGGCCACTCCCAGAAGGGAGGGCAACAGCCGCAGCTTCTTGAAGCGATGGCACGGGCCCGGAGTGCTGTCAGCACCGCCTTCTAGGACGCGCTCGCTAGCGGTCGCGTAAACCGTGCCAAATCCACTCTCATCGCCCCTCAAGCTCACGCTCGAGGCACCCGGAGTTCGCCCTCCTCAAGCGAGGATGCCTCCAAATCGGTAAGCACCTTCACGGACATATCTCCCATAAGCTCTTCAAGTGCAACCTACGTGAGCAAGATCGAACGGGCACTGTCAAGCGCTTTCGGAAAAGTGGCCACAAGGTGGCCACGCGCCGCGCACCGCCCTGCGAGAGCGCCACAGCGGGGTCCAATGTCCATATTTGCGGCCTCGATGAAGACGAAAGGAGCGACGCCGAGCAGTCAGGCGCGCCCTCAACATGGCCACGAGATGGCCACGCTTTGGCGTACCGGTGCCACGAGGAGGCGATCACGCTTAGTTCCGGATGAGTTCCGCAACCGAGTCAGCAGCCCCGTCCCTCCAGGAGTTCCGATGACCCTCGCCGCTACCGCACATCGGCGACTCCTTCCTGGCCTTCGAACGCCGGGCGGCGTCGGGCACAGCCTGAACTTCGGCCTGCAGCGGCATCGGACGAGAGCCGCCTTCCGCCCCGTGGTCATCGGAGACAGCGTGTATCCGGCATTCCACACGGCGCTCAGGCGGTGCAGAGACCTCGCGTCCGTCGCCAGCGACTTCTTGGCCCGGCGTCGCCACTTCCTCTTTGGCACCGTGAACACTGTCGAAGACCTCGTGGAACAGGTGATAGGGACGTCGCTGCTTCCCCGCGACGACAACAAAGTCACGCTGCTCATCGCATGTCTGCATCAACATCTCCCCCATCTGGAGCGGATCGTCGGGGAGGCGAACCCTGACCTGGTGCGCCAGGCGCGCCGCATCCGCAATGCGCCGCTGCCGGAGGGCCACATGCCGCTGGTGATCCTCGCCATCCGGCTCGCAGAGATCGCCCAGGCCCTGATCGACGCAATGCCAGTCGATTCTGCGCCCGAGCGAAGGCATGTCCCCTCCGAAGGACAGGCCATGGAGGCTCCCGAAATCGATGCCAGTGCCGTTCTCGACTCGGCCGGGCACGCGCCGGCTCCTCTGCCGGATCTCACGACTGTGCGAGATGCTGCTCAAGCAGACCCACTGCCCCATCGAGCCGTTCCTTCGCTCGCGTTGGCCAGCGCCGCGGCAGGCTCCCCCGGCGGTTGTGGACCTCCCTCGTAGACCGGAGCCCGGCAGCGTGCGGCGCCCTCGTCGCCGTCCGACCGTCGGCGCTCACTCGTGGGCTACGGCTTCCGAATCTGGGGGACCGCTCGGGCGCACCGCCGTCCAGGTCCCGGAAGCCGCGAGCGAGGCGGCGAACCCCCCGTATCGCCGTTCTCCCGGCTGCCGTGGTTCCCAGAGCACAACCACAGCAGCCGGTCCACGCCCTTCCGCCTGACCCATCCACCACTTCGCCGAGGACCCATGACCCCCATAGACCGCTCCGGCCACAAGGCGCCGCGCCACACCATGACCGTGCGCGCCCGTCTCATCGTGGTGGCCTCCGTCGCGATTACCGCGCTGCTCGCCTTGGTCGTCGTCAACGCGGTGCCGGCCTGGGAGCAGCAGAGGAACCTGCGCAATGACAGCACCACAGGCCGACTCGGTGGTGAGGCGTCGCTTCCCCTGTTCGTCGCGGCGCAGGCCGAGCGCAAGCTCACGGCCGCATACCTGGCTCACCCGTCTTCCCCTGCGAAGACGGCCCTGCTAGCGCAGCGGAAGAAGACCGATGCCGGGCTGGCGTCGTTCAGGCGTCTGTCCGGCACCGAGCTGCGCACCGACCAGCGGCACCGCTGGGAGTACGTCGAAGCGGTCTACCAGCAGCTCGACAGCCTGCCCCGGGTGCGCGAGAACGTGGATGCCCGGAAGGGCGAGCCGGACGAGTCCACCGGGTACTACACCTCCCTGATCAACAAGATGATCAGCTTCTACCAGGCGTTGAGTGCGATGGATGACGGCTCGCTCACGCTGGAGACGAGGCCGCTGGTCGGGCTCTTCTACGCCTCGGATGCCCTGGCGCAGCAGGACATGCTCATCACCCAGGCCCGTGGCTCCGGTCGGATGACGGACGCTCACCGGGTGGCTTTCGCCGAGGCGTATGGCACGCAGCAGGTGATGTACGAGCGGTGGATCGCCCCTTACCTGCCCGAGCAGGAGAAGGCCCTCTACGACAAGATCACCGCCAGCCCGGCGTGGAAGGTACTCCAGGCCGCACAGCGGTCGGTCATGACGCCGCCGACGGACGACTTCGGTAACGAGCAGATCGGCAGCCGCGCGTCTCTCGCCCAGTGGGACGACGCGTACGGGAAGGTCAGCGGGCAGCTCGCCGGTCTGAACTTGCAACGGACGCAGGGGCTGCTCGCCCACGGCTTCCAGAGGGCGGACGAGATCCGCACCCAGGTCGTCATCCAGGCCGCCGGCAGTCTGGCGGCGATCCTGCTGATCGCCGGGCTCATCATCTGGCTGATCCGTTCCATCTCCGCCCGGCTGCGCCATTTGCGTCAGCAGACGCAGGAGGGCGCTGAACGGCTGCCCCAGGTCGTGGACCGGCTGATGCGCGGTGAAGACGTGGACGCGAAGACGGAGTTCCCCGATCCGGACCGCGGTGACGAGTTCAGCCACGTCCAGGCCGCTCTGGTCGAGGCGCAGCGCACCGCGGTGCGCCAGGCCGCCGATCAGGCTGGCGACCGTCGCGGGATCGGCGCGTTCGTCGCGGCGGCGACCGAGCGGACCCTCGGACACATCAACCGGGCCCTGGGTCACCTGGAACGGGTGATGACCCGGCCCGACGTCGACCCGGCCCTTCTGGATGACCTGATCACCATCGATGGGGCCGTCTCCGCCAGCCGCCGCCACCAGGAGCACGTCGGGACGCTGGCCGGCAGCATGCGGCTGGACCTCTACGACAGGCCCAGGCCGGTGCTCGACCTGGTCAACGATGCCGCAGTGGAGACCGGCTTGCCCAAGCGGGTGGCCAACAAGGTCACCGACACCGCCTACGTTCCCCCGCAGCACGCATCCGCCATGGTCAAGGTCGTTGCCGCGCTGATCGAGAACGGAATGGCCAACTCCAACGGCGACGTGACCGTGCGCAGCGTCAAGGCCATCCACGGCATCGCGCTGGAGATCGAGGATGTCGGCTTCGGAATGGACCAGGAGGCCATCGAGGCCATCAACGCGGAGCTCGCACAGCACAATCAGGCGACGTTTGAGGCCATGGCGCGACGGAAGGGCAAGCTCGGCCTGTTCGTCGTCGCCCGACTGGCCGGCCGCCACCACCTGCACGTGTCGCTCAGGCGATCCCCGTACAGCGGGATCACCGCCGTCGTCATGATCGACAACAAGGCGCTGACAGCGATGGAGCAGGACATCGCCCCGCCCCGCCCCACACGGCCAGAGGCTCCCGCCGCTCTCACCGCGACGGCCACCGGTCAGGCATTGCCGCAGGCGGCCCTGCCCCGTCGGCGGCAGCCGGCACTCGACCCGGCCGCCGCCCATGCGCAGCGGCAGGCCGAACGTCTCGGAGCCGACACCCTTCCCGCCGCCACCGACGCCAACGCCGCTCCTCTGCCGCGCCGCACACAAGGCCAGCACCTCAACCCCATCCTGCGCAGCGGTTCTCACGCCTCCCAACAGGCGGGAGCGAGGACCGAGTCCGACCCCCGGCAAGTCGGGAACGACTGGGCGGACTTCCAGACCGGAACACAGCAGGCCACCGAGTACGACCCCCACCGATAAGGACGAGCAGACACTCATGAACCCCGAAATCCAGACACTCCTCGACCAGCGCGTCGACAAGATCGCTCACGGGCTCGGAGCGGTCGTGGTGACCGAGGACGGCATCTTCCGCTACATGAGCGGCTGGACGAACGTGGCCGCTGACCCCTCCAAGGGCAAGTCCGCCGAGGACGTCCGCAAGGAGCTGGGAGAGCATCTGGCCGCGATGGCCAGCGGCATGGCCACCCTCGCCCAGCGGCAGGCCGACTACATCAACGGCGGCGAGATGCTGCGCACGGTCGTGGAGATGGCCAACGGCTGGTGCGTCGCCAGCCGCGCCGGCCAGCACAGCGTCATCGCCCTGCACGCGGCGAAGGAGGCCAGTCTCGGGCAGCTCGGATTCGAGCTGACGGATCTGGCCGGCCAGCTCGGCGGCATGCTGGACGTCGAGCGGCGCGAGCTGGCGACCGGCGAGCGCAGCGAGACGATCCTGTGATGGCGGCGTCGGGCGGCCGCCGGACGCGGCCGTACGCCGGAACCGGCGGCCGCACCCAGGCCCCCGACGCCACGCTGAGCATCGACACCCAGATCACCGCGTACACGCACCACGAGGGGCAGCTGCTGAGTGAGCAGCATCAGCTCGTCCTGGAGCTGTGTTCCGAACCCAGAGCCGTGTCCGAACTCGCCGGGGTCCTGCGGCTGCCCGTGGGGGTCATCACTGTGCTGGTCGCCGACCTCCAGCGGCACGGACTGGTGGCGGCCCAGGCCCCGGTGGACATGTCACGCAACGACAACGTCACTCACGCCCTCATGGAACGCGTACGCGCCAGCTTGCAGGCCCAATACGAAGAAGAGATCAGGGGGGCACGGGGTGCCAACTGAACCCGCTCCGGAAGTTGTCAAGTTCGTTGTCGCGGGAGGCTTCGGGGTCGGCAAGACCACGTTTGTCGGCGCAGTCAGTGAGATCGAGCCGCTGAACACCGAAGCCGTGATCACCGAGGCGAGCGCCGGGGTCGACCACACCGACGGAGTCGAGAAGAAGACCACCACGACGGTCGCCTTCGACTTCGGCCGGCGCACCGTCGACGGCATCACCCTGTACCTGTTCGGAACGCCCGGACAGGACCGGTTTTGGTACATGTGGGACGACATGGTCCGCGGCGCCATGGGGGCCATCGTCCTGGCCGACACACGGCGGCTCGACGACTGCTTCGCCAGCGTCGACTTCTTCGACGTCCGCGGCGTGCCGTACATCGTGGCGGTCAACGCCTTCGACGGGGCTCCCGCCTACAGCGAGGCCGACCTGCGCGCCGCCATAGATCTGCCGCCGCACATCCCCCTTCTCCAGCTGGACGCCCGCGAGTCCGGCTCCAGCACCCTCGCGCTGATCACGCTCCTGCAGTACCGGCTCAGCCAGCCCGTGACCGCCTGAACTGGAGGATCTCCATGCCCACCTTCGCCCCCGCCAGCTCCGTCGCCCTGTTCACCGACGAGCTACTGGCCAATCCGTACCCCGCTTACGGCACCCTGCGGGCCACCGGCGCCGCGGTGCGTCTGGAGGAGTACGGCGTATGGGCCGTCTCCCGCCACGCCGATCTCGCCGAGATCCTCAAGTCGCCGGACATCTTCGGCTCCGAGGACGGCATAGCCCTCACCAGTCTGGCCAACCAGCAGATACTCGGCGGCACGGTCCTCGCCGCCGACGGCGCCCGGCACGCCGAGCTCCGCAGGGTGCTGTCCAAGCAGCTCGCCCCCCGTGCGATGAAGCACCTGGCCGACCGCATCACCGACCGCGCCGAGCGCCTGGTGGCGATGTACACGGGGCCCGGCCGGTTCGACGCTGTGGCCCTGTCCCGCCACATGGTCTGCGACACGGTGATGGAGCTGATGGGCCTGCCCGACGCGGACCGGGAAGTCCTGCTCGACGGCGCCGCGGCCACCTTCGACGTCTTCGGCCCCGAGAACACCCGCTACCAGCGGGCGCTGCCGCTGGCCTCCCGCATGGTCGAGATGCTGTACGAGAAGCTCACTCGCGAGACCGTGGTGAACGGGACGTGGATGGGTGCGATCTTCGAGGCCGTGGACGCCGGGCAGATCGACGAAGGCGACGCGATCCCGCTGGCCTCGGCGTACACGGCGGCGGCCATCGACACCACCGTCCTCGGTCTCGCCGACTGCATCGTGCAGCTCGCCCGGCACCCGGAGCAGTGGCAGACCCTGCGCCGTGGCCCCGTCCGGTGGTCCGCACCCGCCTTCCACGAGGCGCTGCGCCTCGAAGCCCCGATACAGGGCTTCGGCCGGCTGCTGACCAAGCCCGCCACCCTGGGCGGCGTGGACCTGGCCGAGGGCGAGCAGGTGTGGCTGCTGTACGGATCCGCCGGTCGTGACCCCCGCCACTGGGGCGACGAGGCCGACGAGTTCGACATCCGCCGTCCGCGCAACGACCAGCACCTCGCCTTCGGCGGCGGCCCGCACCTGTGCGCCGGCATCCCGCTCGCCGTCCTCCAGGCCCGGTCCGTCCTGCGGGCCCTGGCCTCGCGCTGCACGCACCTGACGCTCGACGGGGAGCCCGTCCGTGTCCTCAACAACCTCCTGCGCGGCTACAGCCAGGCCGCGATCGCCGTCGAGCTGTCCCCCGGTACCTCTGCTTCCGGCGCTGACACGCCAGAGGCACGCCAGCAAGGACCCGTATCGTGACCCTCGCAACTCTCCTGCCGCCAGCCCGACTTGACCTGTCGCCCAGGCCCGTTGCGGGCCCGCGGACGCGGGAGGTCGGGCCGGGCTGGGAGGTCCTGTTCATGGCCGAACCGCTCGCACGGCTCGTCACCGACACGATCAGGGGATCTGCAGCGGCGTCCGCCGTGGGCCGGGTCTTCGCGCACGCCGGCCAGTGGGGGGTCTTCCTTCCTGAGCGGTCCGACGACCCCGCCTGGCCGCCGGGCACCACGTACCTCAAGGCCGGCACGCACGTCACGCTGCCGCCCTTCACCTGGGGATTCGCTGACCATGACGGCACTTCCGGGTGGGTGAGCCAGGACGGCGATCTGCTCAGCCGGCCTCTGCTGCTCCACCCCGTCGTCACCCTCCTCGCCACCGACGTCACCGGTTCCGCCTCTCCCGCACCAGAGGTATGACCGTGCCCACTGTCTGCCTCACGACCGCGCCGACCCACGCTGCTCCGCCCGCCCCCACATATCCAAGGGGCCGGGGCGGCCAGGGCGGCGGTCCGGCCCTCGCCGAGGTCCTCGACCTCCAGGAGGCCGAAGTGCCCCGCACCGCCGACGCGCTGGACCACTTCTTCGGCGACGTCTGACCCTCCCGCACCGATCCCCCGCCCCCTCAGCAAGAAGGCCACGGCGAATGAGCTCCCAACCCGCTTTCCGCGTCCAGCGCGGCATTCTGGTGCGCTCCGTACTCCTGCACGACCTGCCGATCCCGCCGCTGCCGGACCTGTCCCGGCACGCTGCCGTCGCGTCGTTGTCCTGGCAGCAGTGGGTCCTGCGGGTCTGGAGCGTCCCGCAGATCGCGACCGCCGTCCGCCACGCGAGCCCCGGCCTCGCCCGCGAAGTCGACGACCTGGCCGAGCGGCCCGGCGACGCCGAGGCAGTACGGCGCCTGGCGCTGTCGCTGCTCGGCTACGTCCTGCGCCTGTCGCGGCCGACGCCGTTCGGCCTGTTCGCCGGCATCACTGAGGGCGAGTTCGGCTCGGAGACGGTAGTTCGGTGGGGTGAGGAGCACCAGTTGCTCTCCCGGGCCGACGGCGAGTGGGTGGCTGCCGTCGTGCAGCAGCTCGAAGCCGTCCCGGAGATCCGGCGGAACCTTCGGGTCATGGCCAACAACGCCCTCCGGATGCGCGGTGAGCGGCTGGTCCTTCCCTGGCAGCAGCGGGCCCTGGAGGCAACCGGCACCGCCGTCCGTGAAGTGGCCATCCGGCGCACCGCGGCCGTCGAGGCCGTCGTAGGAATGGCGGTCTCCCCGGCGCCCTACCGCGGGGTGGCCGACAAGCTCGCCGCCGCCCACCCTGAGCTCGGCGTCACCGGTGCCGAGGAGCTGCTGGATCTGCTGATCTCCAAGCGCATGTTCCTGACCAGCCTCCAGCCCGCGAGCACCGAGATCGACGCCCTCGGACACGTGGTGCGGGAGCTGAAGAACACCTCCATGCTTGCGTCCTCTCCCGCGGCCGACCTGGTCGCGGCGGTGCGGGAGATCTATGCGCAGATCGGCTCGCTCGACCGCCGGTACGGTCAGGACCCGGCGGAAGCGGAGCGGTGCCGGCGCGCGGTCACCGGGCGGATGCGTCAGGTCGTCGACCGGCCCACGCCGCTCGCCGTGGACGTGCGGATGGACGCGAACCTCACGGTGCCCCGCGCGGTGGCCTGGGAGGCGCAGGCGGCAGGCGGTGTGCTGGCCCGCGTCACACCGGAGCAGCACGGGACCGTGGCGTGGATCCGCTACCGCGCACGGTTTTGTGACCGGTACGGCGAGGGCGTTCTCGTGCCGCTGATGGATGTGCTCGATCCGCACACCGGGCTCGGGCTTCCCGAGGACTACCACGGCACCGCGCGCGCCCCGCAGCCGGACACCGTGCGGCGTGACCGCCTGCTGTTGGCCCTCGCACAGCAAGCCGCCGCCGACGGGCGGGACCTCGTCCTGGACGAGGACCTCATCGAGCAGTTCGCCGGCCCCCGGCCGGCCACCGCCGCGGAGATGCCCGCCCATGTGGAACTGGCCGTCTCCGTGCACGCGGCCAGCGCCCAGCAGCTGAACGCCGGGGAGTTCACGCTTGCCGTTCGCCGGGTCGGCCGCGGGTGGGGGCACTTCAGCGGCGGCCGGTTCGCCGCCCTGCTCGCCGCCCAGGACCGTCCCAGCGATCTGCTGGGAACCCTGGCCCGCCGCCCGACCACCGTGCACGGCGCCCTGCCCGTGCAGCTCGCGTTCCCCCCGCTGATGCCCAGGGCCCTCCACATCACGCACACGCCCCGCCTGCTCGCCCCGCTGATCTCCCTGTCCGAGTTCCGCGAGCCCGATCCCGGCGTCTTCGCGCCCGACGACCTCGCGGTGATCTGCCACCAGGAACGCCTGCACCTGGTCTCCCTTTCGCGTCGGCAGGTGCTGGAGGCCGCGATCCCGCACCCGCTCCAGATCGAATGCCAGACCCCGGGCGTCGCCCGGTTCCTCGACGAGATGCAGCGCGGTCAGAGCAGCCGGCTCATCGGCAGCATCGGCAACCTGTCCGCCTGGGACTGGGGCGCCGCCCGGCACCTGGCCGTCCAGCCTCGGGTGCGGGTCGGCCGCAGCGTCCTCAGCCCGGCCACCTGGCGCCTGGTCCACACAGGGCTGCCCGGCCCGGATGCACCCGTCGACGAGTGGGAGAAGGAGTTCGCCGCGCTGCGCGAGCGGTGGCGCCTGCCCCGGCACGTCCATCTCGAACACTGGGACGCGCGACTGCGGCTGGACCTGGACCACCCGTGTCACCGCGCGGTGCTGCGCACGCACCTGGAACGGCCCCGGCCGCTGGGACAGCTCACCCTCATCGAGGCCGAGCCGGACGACGCCTTCGGCTGGTGCGGCGGGCGGCCCCACGAGATCGTCACCTACCTCGCCTCCGCGGCGCCTCGCCGGCCGTCGCCGCCCCTGCGCGGCGTACCGGTCGCGGAACGCGGCCAGGCCCAACTGCCCGGTACCTCCCTGTACGTGTCCGCCCGCCTGTACTGCCAGGGTCCGACCCGGCACGCCCTGCTCGTCGATCACCTGCCAGAGCTCGTCGCGGATCTCCCCCACTCGATCTGGTGGCTGACGCCCCAGGACAAGGACGAGCTGCCGCACACCGTGCTGACCGTCCGGCTGGCCGAGCCCTCGCAGGCCGCCGACGCGATGGGGACGCTCGGCGCATGGGCCAACCACCTGATCGACACCGGCGTCATCAGCGATGCCGCCTTCACCCCGTACCGGCCGCACACCGGCCTGTGGGGGACCCGCGGAACACTGACGGCCGCGGAAGAAGTCCTGGCGGCCGACTCGGCAGTCGTTGCCCACCAGCACGCCCACCAGCACAACCTGCCTCCCGCACCGGTGCTCGCGGCAGCGAACGTCGTGGCCATCGCAGCCGGCCTCCACCATGACCCCGCGGACGGGCTGCACTGGCTGTCCGCCCAGCCGAAGCCGCCCGCCGCCGAACGACTCCCCAAGAAGCTGCGGGAGCAGGCCCGCGCGCTCGCCGTCCCGGACGGCGACTGGTCCGCACTCCGGGCAACTCCGCCTGGAAGAAACCTCGTTGACGGCCCGTGGGCGGACCGGCACACCGCTTTGGGCAAGCATCGCGCCGCACTCGACGCCGCCCCGCACGCAGACGTGGACGCCGCGCTGCGGGCACTGATCGCCGCGCACCTCCACCTCGCCGGCGAACCCGTCGACGGCACCGCCTGGCGCCTGGCCCGTGCCGCCGCGCTGGCCAGCACCCGGCCGCGCCGAAGGCCCGCGTCCTGAACTACCGAGGCACCACACACGAACCGCACTACGCCCAAAAAGAGACGGATCTACTACCTATGTCTCACCGTATTGAGGACTACGCGCTCATCGGGGACACGCAGACCGCGGCCCTGGTCTGCCGGGACGGCACAGTGGGCTGGCTGTGCCTGCCCCGCTTCGACTCGCCCGCCGTCTTTGCCAGCCTGCTGGGCACCGAGGAACACGGGTTCTGGCGGATAGGCCCGGTCCCCGCCGAGGGCACACGGCCGCCCGCCGCGGACCGCCGCAGCTACGACGGCGACTCGCTGATCCTGGCCTCCGAGTGGGACCAGCCGGGCTGCGGCAGCGTGCGCGTGACCGACTTCATGCCGCCGCGTGACGGCGCGCCGCAGCTCATCCGCATCGTGGAGGGACTGCGGGGCCGTGTGACGATGCGCTCGACGCTGCGGATGAGGTTCTCCTACGGCCACGTCGTGCCCTGGGTGCGCAAGGTGGGCGACCGGACCGTCGCTGTTGCCGGACCGGACTCGGTGTGGCTGGACTCCGCGACCGAGACGCACGGCGAGGACCTGACCACGCACGCTGAGTTCACCGTGCTGGAGGGCCAGCGGGTCGCCTTCACCATCAGCTGGCAGCCCTCGCACCTTGCGCCGCCCGCCCGGCCCGACTCTGAAGGCGCGCTGGAGGCGACCACCGCGTTCTGGCGCGACTGGGTCAAGCAGTGCACCTACCGCGGCACCTACCGAGAGGCCGTGATTCGCTCCTTGATCACGCTCAAGGCGCTCACCTACGCTCCCACCGGCGGCATCGTCGCCGCGCCGACCACCTCGCTGCCCGAGAATATCGGCGGGGTCCGCAACTGGGACTATCGCTACACCTGGCTCCGCGACGCGGCAATCACCCTGACGTCGATGCTGCGCACCGGCTACCGCGACGAGGCCCGCGCCTGGCGAGAGTGGCTGCTGCGGGCGGTCGCAGGCGACCCCGAGCATCTCCAGATCATGTACGGCATCGCCGGCGAGCGCGAGCTCGGCGAGGCCGAGCTGGACTGGCTCCCCGGCTACGAGAATTCGACCCCGGTCCGGGTCGGCAACGGCGCCGCCGACCAGCTCCAGCTCGACGTGTACGGCGAGGTCACCGAGGCCCTCCACCTCGCGCACATGACGGGCCTGGCCCGCAACGGCTACGCCTCCGTGCTCCAGCTGAAGCTGATCCGCTACCTGGAGGACCACTGGCAGGAACCGGATGAGGGCATCTGGGAAGTCCGGGGCCCCCGACGACACTTCGTGCACTCCAAGGTCATGGCCTGGGTGGCGGTGGACCGCACCGTCAAGCTCATCGAATCCAGCGTGGTGAACGGCCCGTTGGAACGCTGGCGGCAGCTGCGCGACGACATCCACCGGGACGTGTGCGAGAAGGGCTACGACAAGGAGCGCAACACCTTCACGCAGTCGTACGGCTCCCGGGAGCTGGACGCGTCGCTGCTGCTGATCCCGCAGGTGGGCTTCCTGCCGCCCGACGACAAGCGGGTGATCGGCACCATCGAGGCGATCCAGCGGGAGCTGTCCACTCCGGACGGCTTCATCCTGCGCTACCCCACCGACGGCGAACATGCGGGCGTCGACGGCCTGCCCGGCGATGAAGGCGCCTTCCTCGCCTGCTCGTTCTGGCTCGCCGACGACCTCGCGATGATCGGACGCGTCGACGAGGCCCGCCAGCTGTTCGAGAAGCTCCTCAGCATCCGCAACGATCTGGGCCTGCTCGCCGAGGAGTGGGATCCGGTCCGCAAGCGGCAGGTCGGCAACTTCCCGCAGGCCTTCAGCCACGTCCCGCTCATCGACACCGCCTTGCGCCTCACTGCCGCCATCGGGTCCAGCGGCTGACGGTGCAGGTTCCGCGGCCGCGTGTCGGAATCCCGTTCCCGATGTCGGAAGCGTATCGGACAGCGTCGGGGCGGCTGCCAGGGTCCGCCCCGATCGAAAGGCCGCTGCGCAAACCGGGTCGGGGCAACGCGTACACGCAGCTCGTCTCTCCCTTTCTTCCCACGGAGTCCACATGACCACAACACCGCGCGACCAAGCTGTCGTTCGCCTGCTCACGATGAACTTGGAGCACGACGGCGGCCCGGACGTCGACGGGCGCCCACCCCAGATGTGGCACCAGGCGAACGAGCTGATCAGCTCGCGACGCCCGGACCTCCTCCTGCGCCAGGAGATGACCTACAGCCGCGACAGCCACCACCGGCGCCTCCACGCGGCCGAACGCGCCTTGGGCATGCGGGGGTTCCACGGCACAGTCGGCCTCGGACGCAACCCCACCGGCATGTTCGTGCGCGAGGAGACCTTCGAAGTGCGCCAGCACGTCACCCACCAGGTCCATCCGTGGCGCACCCCGCCCACCCATACCGTGCTGCGCCTGCGGGACGTCCCCGAGGTGGACATCATCGCGGTCAGCTGGCACCTGGCCTTCAACAGCCCCCGCAGCAGGGAGCGCGAGACCGACGAGATCCTCGCCGTCGCCGACAAGATCAACCAGGGAGCGGCCTTCGTCGGCGGCGGCGACTGCAACGAGGCCCCCAACCCGAAGGGGGAGACCGAACCGCCGATCGACTGGGACACGGTCACCGACCGGCTGCACATGACCCACCGCACCAATCACGACCCGGCCACCGGACGGCGCGTCGCCTGCACCCACCTCGACGACACCCTCACGGCCGCCGGCCTGTGCGACCCGGCCCGGCACGCCGCCCGCTCGCTGCACCAGCCGGGCGCCCTCGGCGCCACCGCCGGCCACGCGAAGCCCAGCCAGGGCGGTCCCTGCCGCATCGACCGGATCTACCTCGACCCGTGGCTCGTCGAGGCCGTCGTGGACGTCACCGTCCTCGACACCACCGACGTCAGCGACCACCACGCGGTCGAGGTCGTGCTCTCCCGTCCCCGCATGGCCGAGGCCCTCCGCCTGATCGCCGACCGGAGGGCGTCCCGTCCGCTGCCCACCTAACAACTTACGGAAGCCCTGTGAAGACCCTTCTCGCACCAACCGTCCTGCGCCCGCCGGCACGACTCGGCACCCGGACCACGGTCAGTCGGCCGCCCGCGCTCACGGGCGATGCCCCTGTACAGCCCAGGGTCCGGGCCGGTACGACCGAACTGCGCGCGAGGCGGGAGGCCGACCTGCACCGTGCGCTCGCCCGGCTCGCCGACACCGGCACGGCCGTGCGGGTCGGCCGGTACAGCCTGGTCGGACCGCGTCAGGACCCCGCCGACCGCCTCGCCGAGACCCAGGCCGTGGTCCATCACCGCCGGTGGACGGACTCCATCACCACCTTCGACATCACCGGAGCGGGCGACCCGGCGCTCCGTCCGCAGATGGCCCGGCTCTTCGCCGCGCTGGCCGCCGGCGAGATCCACGGCATCGTCGCGGTCTCCCACGTCGACATCAGCCCCTACCACGACATCTACGCCCATACTCTCGCCGCTCTCCGGGCCCGGCGCGGCTTCCTCGCCCTGGCCCGCAGCGAGACCAGCATCTGACACCACTCCGGGGGGAGTTACCCATGAGCACCGCCACCACCGCGGCCCCATCGCTGGTGATGACGTGAACGGTGAAGTCGCTCGTCCGGGTGGGTGTGGGGTTCGCCCGATGACGTCGCAAGCCGCGCACGACGCGTGCGGCCGGCTGTTCCTTCTACCGGATGCCCGTGCGGACTGGACCGGCTGGCCAGAGTCCATAGCCAACGGCCATCCGCCTCTGTGGGAGGAGTGCGTCGAACCCGTAGCCGCCTTCTGCCCACACCGCTGCCGCCATCAGTTTGCCCACTGTGTGCGTCCTCACCGAACTCGCCCTGCAGTACGGCGGTTCGTAGCTCTCGCCCCAACCAGCCGACCAGGAAAGTGGGTCGGCCCCGATACGACGACTGTGCCAGAACACCGAAGGAGTACGACCATGCCAGCCCCGGACGAGACCATCTCGCCGCCGCTTTCCGCTCAGGAGCGGGAGGCTCTGCTGGGCATCTCTCAGGGAAGGACGACCTCAGAGACGGCCTGTGACATGGGAGTGTCCGACAGCACGGTCAAGACGTACATCCTCCGGATCGGCGGAAAGCTCGGAACTTCGGAGCGGGCGGGCATGGTGGACCTCGCCTACCGGCACGGGCACTTGGACGTCCCCGGGCCCGTGGGCCATGCCGTGGAGCTGTCCAAGGAACAGCGCACCGTCTTGGCAGCGCTCGCTGGTGGAAAGACCGTCGAGGAGATTGCGGCCGACGAGCAGCGTCCGCTGGAGGATGTACGCAAGGACGCGCGACGCCTGCTGCGGGCGCTGGGCGCTTCCTCGGCCGCGCACGCGGTCACGCGAGGGTGGCAGTTCCGTCTCCTTGGCCCCACGGCCGGCCGTGAAAACTCCGGGGACGTCGTCGCCATGGCAGGCAAGGCATGAACGCCCGCGTGGAGGCCGGCAGCCTGCGACCGGGCAGTAACCGCGTTCACCAGCATGCGGGGGACGTGTTCATCTGCGATCGGCGACAGGACTTCGTGCCCAACGTGATCCGTACGCACCGAGCTGGGCGCTGGCGCAGGGTGGACCGGAGCAAGAACGCCGGCGAGTGGGCGAAGTTCGTCCATCGCTCCGAGATGCTCGTATTCGACGTCGACGACGGTGGGGAGGGCGGCCCCGGCATCGTCACGGGCGTGATCCCGTCCAAGGAAGACGTTGCGGCGCGCCTGGCCGCGCTCGCTCCGTTGCCGGGGACGGCCATTGCCGAGATCGGCACGGACTGCGGCTGGACGGCAGCCTCTCTGGACCACCGCCTCCAGGGCGGCCGGGTGGTGACGATCGCGGACACCGAACGTCTCGCTGAGATCGCCCGGCAACGCCTGCGCTGCTACCCGAGGGTGCGGGTGGTCAGCGGGCCAGAGGCGGGGGTCTTGGGACCGGCGGGCTCGTTCCACGGGCTTTTGTCCCATCGTGCGGTACGCCGTGTGCCGTGGGAGTGGGTCACCCGGGTTCGTCCGGGTGGCCGTCTGTGTCTGCCCGTCCGTACCGCTCTGGGCGATTCCAGCACGCTACTCGTCCTGACCGTGGCGCGGGACGGGTCGTCGGCCAGTGGACGTTTCCACGCCGGACCGGCTCCGCAGACCGTGTGGCTGCGCGAGCACCGCCCTGGCGAGGGCACAACCGTCGAGTCGCAGGGCAGCCCGAGGTCCTCGGAAGCCCTGGATGCGAGGGGGGCGCACGTACGGGCGGCGGCCCGGTTGTTCGCCGGCCTGCTTCGCCCTGACCTTCGGATGCAGGTGGTGCGCGGCGTTACGCAGCTCGAAGGAGACGTTGCTGACCGCCTGCGTATTCATGACCACCAGGCGTCTCGGGCCGTGGTCTTCCTCCACTCCCCCCGTATCTACGAGTGGGGCCCGCGCGATCTCGGCTCTGATCTCTTTGACGCGCTGGGTCAGTGGCACGCGGCCGGAGAACCAGAGGTTGAGCAGCTGGGCGTGACGATCACGGAGACGGAACACAAGCTGTGGCTCGGCGCGCCGGACGGTCCGTCGTGGCGTCTGCCCGAACTCCACACGATCACCGGCGAGGTGGAGCGAGATGCGACCTGACCATCCGATGCTCCTCCACCCCTCCGCAGCGATTGCCGAGCTGCAGGCGCGGCCGTCGAGCGCCCGGATGCAGAACTACCTGCTCGGCGGGCGAGACCATTACATCGTCGACCGCGACGGGGCCCTTCGGGCGGCCGATCGCATGCCGTTCCTGGAGAGCGCCGTTGGCCACGAGCGCCTGTACATGCTTCGGATGGTGCAGGCCCTGGCCATCGCGGGCATCCGGCAGCTCGTCGACTTCGGCTGCGGCCTTCCCCATGACCCGACGCCGGTGGATGTCCTGACCCGCATTCATCCCGACGCCCGCGCCGTGTGCATCGACAACGACGTGCTGGTGCACACGCACGCCGACGAAATAATGACGGCCAAGGCGCCCGCTCGACTCGAGAGCCTGTGCGCCGACGTACGCGACCCCGAGTCGATCCTCGCCTCGCGAGAGGTCCTGGAGACAATCAACTGGCGAGAACCGGTCATTCTGCTCCTCGGCAGCGTGCTCCACCACATCGAGGACACCGCGGCGCAGCCCCTGACCGTCCTCGTCGACCAGTACAAACACGTCGCCGCCACCGGCAGCGCTCTCGTCGTCACGCACGCCACCACCGACGGCGACCGGCTGCCCCGTCCACCTGCGGACGAAGGAACAGATCTCCCGGCTGTTCGACGGTTGGCAACTGACCTACCCGGGCCTGACCGCGCCACAGACACTGGCACTCGTATACCCGGTTCTGCCCAGGCCGCGTCGTATGCCGGCACGGCCCGAAAGGAGTCCGCGCATGGCCGGGCTGTGTGATCAGCAGACCGGCGTGATCAAGCCGGTGACCAGCCAACTCCCGGTGGCGTCGCGGCTAGACTCCGTGGCGTCCGGAAACGGGCACCCGGGCGTCGCGGTCACAGACGCTGGACGTCACGTCTGCACCCCGGAGATCCGCATGCCCAACACCCGCGCATTCCCGCGCGTTCCCGCAACCCCCCTTATGGGGCGGTTGGCCGATGCCACGCCGCAGTACCCGGACACGAGTGAGCGTCGGCCGCACCCCCGGCGGGCAGGCCAGCGGTGAACGGGCGGGCAGCCTCGCATCGGTGCGGGGACGACGTGGCACCGAGCGAGTTCGTGCACGGCGTGCCGCTCCCCTGCGCGACTGAGCCCGGCGACCACGATCACGCCAACGGCGAGTCCGGCGTGCAGGAGAGCACCGGGCTCAAGAGCACACCCGACCCCCTGGAGCTGAGGGCAGGCTCGCGCCACCGGGAACCAGTCGACGTCCGTCTCATCCTGCGGCGGGGCGGCGAGGTGCTGCTGAGCCGACGGGCGGGCGACACCTACGCCTCGGGCCTGCAGTCCATCGAGGCGGCCGCGATCCGCCGCCCGCCCACCGCTATCCCGACGGGCATCCTCGGCATCCAGGAACTCCTCGGCTCCGCCAAGGCCGAAGCCCGGCGGATGCTGCGCCATGCCCGCCATCACGTGACCGTGTGCGTCACTTCCGTGTGGCTAGTGATGGAAACCCAACGTCCCGACCGCCACACCTGCGCCTTCGAACGTATCCAGGAGCTGCCCCTGGGGCGCTGAACGACATCTGGCCGCCGCAGGCCAGCATCCATCCCCGCACCACCATGCAGTTGGCGCCGACGCCGGAGGCGAAAGCGCACGAAGCCCCGTAAGGAACCTTCTATGACCGATGTGACCGTGGACCCCGACGAGGCCACCCAGTTCCGCAACAAGGTCGTCGACCAGCTCAAGGAGGACGGCACGATCGTGTCGCCCGAGGTCGAGGCCGCCATGCGCAAGGTGCCCCGGCACCTGGCCGTGCCCGAGGCGCCGCTCAGCGACGCGTACAGCACGTACAACGCCGTGATCACGCAGGAGGACGAGCACGGCAATCACACCAGCTCGGTGTCCGCTCCGCAGATCCAGGCGATGCAGCTGGAGCAAGCCGGCATCCGTCCGGGCGACAATGTGCTGGAGATCGGCACCAACGGACCGAACGCCGCTTACCTCGCGGAGCTGGTCGGGCCCACCGGGCAGGTCACCACCGTCGACATCGACCCGGCGCCCGCCGACCGAGCCAAGCGGTTCCTCAGCGAGACCGGCTACACCAACGTCAACGTCGTGGTCGCCGACGCGGAGATCGGTGTCGCCAAGTTCGCGCCCTACGACGCGATCGTGGTAACGCTCGGCGCCTGGGACATCCCGCCCGCCTGGATCGACCAGCTCAAGGACGACGGCCGGCTCGTCGTGCCGCTGCGCATCAACGGCCTGACGCGTACGTACGGGTTCATCCGGCAGGCTGACCGCCTCGTCGCCACCAGCGCCCACGTGTGCGGGTTCGTAGCGGTGCAAGGCTCCGGCTCCCATGCCCAGCAGGTCATGCAGCTTCCCGGAGAGGACGGCGTCACGCTGCGCTTCGACGAGGGCTTGCCTGCCAACCCCTCTCTGCTGGACGGCGTCCTGAACAGTGCCCGTGCCGAGACGTGGACCGGGGTGACCGTCGCCAGCCAGGAGCCCATCGGCACCCTCCAGATGTACCTGTCCACGCAGGTTCCGACGTACTGCTTCATGTCCACCAACCCCGAGTTGGCCACAGGCAAGATCGGCCCCACCGGCAACAGCTGGTCCATGGTCGCCATCGACGGACCGCACTTCGCCTACACCGTCGTGCGCCGCGACACCGAGAGGAAGACCGCGGAGTACGGCGTCCACGCCTTCGGGCCCGACGCGGCCGAGTTCGCTGAGCGAATCGCCGGCATCCTCCGCACCTGGGGCGAAAAGCTCCGCGGCACGGACGGCCCGCGCATCGCCGTCTACCCGGCGGGCACGCCCGATGACCTGATCACCGGCGACCGGGTCATCGACAAGAGGCACAGCCGGATTTCGATCTCCTGGCCGGCCGTCTGAACCGCGGCGCCCGGCCAGGGTGTTCTGCACCATCCCATCGGACAAAGAGAGTGATCGCATGACCACTGCCACACTCAGCAACGTCACCGCGCCGGCCCTGCTGCCGGTCGACAGCCTCGCCGACGACGACTTCGAGCTGGACATCAAGGTCGTCATCGCCGAGAGCCCCCTCACCGTCTTCATGTGCCCCACCAGCGACGGCTGCGGCAACACCTGCGAGAACGGGGCCAGTGCCTGCCAGTCCTCCATCGAGGACGCCGCCTGACACGCGACGTCCGCCGGGGTGGCAGCCGATCATCGCTGCCGCCCCGGCACCACCCGTCCGCGCGCCCCACAACAGGAAGGGACACCGGTGACCCACGCACTACCCCTCACGTACCAGTGGCGGCCCGGCATGCTGCTGCGCGCCTCCACGGCTTCCCGGCCGATCCCCGTGCCGGACTTTGACCTGCACGGCGACGACGCCACCATCCGCGGTCGGCAGTGGCTGGAGGAGGTATGGCGCGCCCCGGTGCCGACGGCACTGTCCGCAGCCAGCCCCGTCCTGTGTCAGCGCGTCGCCGAGATCCTGAACGGCTCCGTCACCGACGGCCGCCCCATCAGGCGGGCCGTCCGGTCTGTTGCCGCGTACCTCCTGCGGTGGAACCACCGGCCCACCCCGTTCGGGGTATTCGCCGGCGTAGCCCCCGCCGAGCCCGCTCAAGCCGCCCGCATTCTGTGGCGCGAGGAGTACCGGACTGTTCTGCGGCCCGATTCCGACTGGCTGACGGACGTCATTACCCGCCTGGAGAGCCACCCCGCTCTGCTGGCCAGGCTGACGATCGCGGCCAACAACACCGGCCGCTCCCGTGGCGACCGGCATGTGGTGGAGGGCATGCCGACCGACGCGCACACCTCCGGCTACGCCCCGATCGAGCTGTCAGTCCGCCTGACCCGGCCCGTGGCCGCCGTGCTGGAGGCGGCCGGCGCCCCCATTCCGTACGACGGGCTCGTGCATCAATTGGCCCGCCAGTTCCCTACGGCGCGCCCAGAGCAGCTCACCGGCTTGATCTCCGACCTGTTGAGCAAGAACATCCTGATCAGCAGTCTGTGGCCCCCGATGACCTCGGTCGACACCCTCGCACACCTATGCGACGAGCTGGAGAAAGCTGATGCCTCCAGCATCCCCGACCTCGCCGAATTGACCTCCCAACTCGCCTCAATCCGGGCTGACATGAACCAGCCACACACAGCCGCCCCCTGGACGCCCAGCGACCGGCTGACGCAGAGCATGCAGCGCGTGAGTTCCACCGGCCGCGTCCCCCTCCTCGTGGACGCCGCACTGGACTGCACCGCCCACATCCCCGAAGCCCTCCTGGCCGAAGCCGCCGAAGCCGCCCAGGTCATGCACCAGCTGTCACCCCATCCGTACGGGTATCCGCAATGGCGCGACTACCACCAGCGGTTCCTCGACCGGTACGGCAACGAGGCCCTCGTGCCCGTACTGGATTTGGTCGCGGACAGCGGCCTCGGCCTGCCCGCGGGCTTCCTGGGCTCCGAGCGCGCCCGCCCGCCATATCAGGTGACCGGCCGGGACGAGAAGATCCTGCGCCTGCTCCAGGAGGCGATGCTCGATGGGAGGCGTGAGCTTGTCCTCACCCGGGCGACGATCGCCGACCTGACCGCCGACCACGCCGAACCGCTGCTGCCCCTGCCCCGGGCTGAGATCGCCGTGGAGATCCACGCCCCCACCCTGGAGGCCGTGCAGTGCGGCGGCTATCGGCTGCTGGTCACCGGCGCCCCCCGGCCCGGCAGCAGCATGCTCGGCCGGTTCGCACACCTGCTCCCGCCCTCCGCACAGACCGCACTCACCGACTCCTACGCCACCGCCGGCCCCGGCGCCGTCGCAGCGCAACTGTCGTTCCCCCCACGGCGGCGCCGCAACGAGAACATCGCCCGCACCGTGCAGGTCCTGCCCTTCACCATCCCTCTCGGCCAGCACCACGAGTCCGGCCCCGGCGTGATCCCGCTCGACGACCTGGCGGTGACTGCGGATACCCGCCGGTTCTATCTGGTGCGCCGGTCAACAGGACAGCACGTCGAGCCTCGCGTCACCCATGCGCTGGAAGCGTCCGTCCACACGCCGCCGCTCGCCCGGTTCCTGGCGGAGATCACCACCGCCCGCAGTGCCGCCTACAGAGCGTTCACCTACGGCGTCGCCGCCACCCTGCCCTACCTGCCACGCGTGCGGTACAAGCGGACGATCCTGACGCCTGCCCGTTGGCTGCTGTCCGCCGAGGAACTGCCCGGCCGCTCCGCCCCCATGGCCGACTGGGACAAGGCACTGGCCCGGTGGCGCGAGCGGCTCTGCGTCCCCGATCACCTTGCTCTGGTCGAGGACGGCCAACAGCTGCCCCTCGACCTCGACCAGCGCATCCACCGGGCGCTGCTGCGCGCCGGCGTGGACCGCAACCGCGTTGTCGAACTGCGCGAAAGCACCACTGCGCAAGACTGGGCATGGATCGGCCGCCCCCACCAACTCCTGATCCCCCTGGCGAACTCCACCCCCGCCGACCCACCACGCCTGCCGAATGCCGCCGCCCCCGGGAAGCCCAGCCAGTCCACCGTCCTGTATGCCCGGCTGTTCGCGCACCCCCAGCGGTACGACGAGATCCTGACGGGCCACCTGCCCACTCTGCTCCGCCGGTTCGCCACCATGCCGCTCTGGTGGTTCAGTCGCCATCGCGACACAACCCGCCCCGACTCCGACCAGCACCTGGATCTGTACCTGCGCCTCCCCGAGCCGGCCGCCTTCGGGCCAGCCGCCCAGCTAGTCACCGACTGGGCAGACGCACTCAACAGCCACCACCTCGTGTCCCGACTGGAGTTGGCCCCCCATCCGCCGCAGACCGGCCCGCACGGGCACGGCCCCGCTCTGGACGCCGCGCACCTGGTGTTCGCCGCGGACTCAGCCGCCGGCGTGGCGCAGATCCGTGCCGCCGCAGATGACCTCGCCGCCGGACAGGCCCTGACCGCTGCGAGCATGTTCGACCTGACGGTGCGGTTCACCGGCAACGCAGATCAGGCATCGAACTGGTTGACCCGCGCTCTCCCTCAAGAACACGGCCCCATACCCAGGGATCGAATCGCCCTGGCCCAGGCTCTGGCCGATCCCGATCACACCGCTCTGCAAGCCCTGCCGGGCGGCCCCGATGTCATCGCCGCATGGCGGCAGCGCGCTGCCGCCCTGGCCGCCTACCGGCAGCAGCTGGCCCCCGGGCACAACTCCGACAACGTGCTGCGGTCGCTGCTCCACCAGCACTGCATCCGGGCGCAGCCCGTCGACCCTGATCACGAACGCGTCACCGGTCGGCTCGCCCGGGCCTGCGCCCTGCGACACCGGGAGCGGCAGCCATGACCACCGCAACCAGCCCGGCCTTGCTGGCGCACACCTTCGCCCGCCACCTGACCACCCCCGTCCCACCACCCGAAGACCAGCCCTGGGCGGCGCAGGACCTGGCCGCCGGCGCCGCAGGAACCGCGCTGCTCCACATCGAGCGCGCCCGTACCGGAGACGGCACCTGGCAGCAGGCACACCCCTGGATCAAGACCGCCGTCGCCACCCCCGTCAGCGCCGCCGACACCAGCGGCCTGTACCTGGGGGCGCCCGCCGCAGCATTCATGCTCGCCTGCGCCGTCACCTCGCAGGCACCCCGGTACCAGGGCGCGCTGACAGCTCTCGATCACCACGTGACCCAACTCGCCCACCGCAGATGCGATGCGGCCCAGACACGTATGCGCCACGGGCGTCCAGCCAGCTTCCACGAGTACGACATCTTCTACGGGCTCACCGGCATCGGCGCGTACCTGCTGCGCCGGTCCCCGTCCGGCACCGCGATGGCACGCGTCCTGGCCTACCTGGTACGGCTCACCCGACCCATCCGGCGCAGCGACCAGGGCGTGCTGCCCGGCTGGTGGGTCGATCATCAACCCGACCTCACCCCATCCGCAGTCCCCGCCGGCCACGCCAACTTCGGCGCCGCCCACGGCATCACCGGCCCGCTGCTGCTCCTTGCCCGCGCCCTGCGCCAAGACGTGAGGGTCGACGGACAGGAGGACGCCATCGACACCATCCTTGACTGGCTCGATACGTGGCTGCAGGACGGCCCCGCCGGCCCCTGGTGGCCTGAACACCTCCGCCTCGGTGAACTCCGTGCCGGCCGTCCCGCCCAACGCGGCCCGGCACGGCCCAGCTGGTGCTATGGCACCCCCGGCATCGCCCGCGCCGGACAGCTCGCCGCTCTCGCCCGCAGCGACCCGGCTCGCCAGCACCTGTACGAGGACGCCATGGTCCGCTGTCTGACCGATCCCGATCAGCTATCCAAGATCACAGACGCCAGCCTGTGCCACGGCTGGGCGGGCGTCTACCAGACCGCCTTCCGCGCAGCCCACGACGCCGCCACCCCGGCCCTGCACGCCAGCCTGCCCGACTTGGTCGCCGCCCTAACCCAGCACGCCCGCCCCTGCCGTGCCCCGGGCCTCCTGCAAGGCGACGCGGGCAGCGCCCTCGCCCTGACCACCGCAGCCCACGACGCCGCGCCGACCTCGGGATGGGACGCATGCCTACTGATCGACTGACCCAGCCCGCCCGTCTGGAAGCGACCCTGCACGCCGTGCTGGACGTCCTGGCCGGCACCGCCACGGACACCGCCGCAGCCCGCGCCGGACTTGAGCCCGCTGACCTGCACGCCGCCGTCGCCGTCTACCAGCAGGCCGGGCAACAGGCCCTCGCCCAGCAGGCGGGATCCCCGGCATGGCGTCAGCTGTACATCCAATTCACCGCCTGGGACGAGGCCGAGCAGACCGCCGCCGGCCGCATCGCCCCCGTCCTGGGCCTGGCCCAACAGGATGGTCTGATCACCGGGTGGTGGTTCATCCGAAAGCACCCCTGCTGGCGGATGCGGCTGCTTCCTGCCATCGGGACGCAGCTCCCCCAGGCTTTGGCCGACATGCTCGACGAACTCACGGCAGCCGGGCGAGTCCACCGCTGGTGGCCTGGCATCTACGAGCCCGAAACCGCAGCGTTCGGCGGCGAGAGCAGCATGAGCATCGCCCACACGCTGTTCCACGCTGACAGCCACGCCATTCTCACTACAGACCATGGCGAGTTGGGCCGCCGGGAGTTGTCACTGCTGCTGTGCGCCACCCTGATGCGCACGGCTGGACTGGAGTGGTACGAGCAAGGAGACGCCTGGCATCGCGTCGCCCGGGAACGGCCTCTGCCCTCAGACGTGCCGACGGCCAAAGTCCATGCCATGGCCGACAGCATCCGACAGTTACTCATCGCCGATACCAGCCCTTCTGGCCCCATGCTCCAGTCGGACCGCACCCTCAAGCCCGCCGCGGACTGGGTGAGCGCGTTCCGTCAGGCCGGAAGAGACCTCGGCACAGCCGCCCGGGGCGGGACCCTCGGCCGGGGCCTGCGCGAGGTCATCTCCTACCACGTGATCTTCCACTGGAACCGGATCGGCCTGCCCGCCCGTACCCAGAGCGTTCTCGCTCACGCGGCACATACCGCGATCCTGCGTCCCGTTGACCCCACGGAGAGGCCGATGCCGTGATCGCACCGCTCCAGCACCCACAGGCAGGGCTCCGTCGGCTCTCCAGGCGATTCCCTCTGGTCAGCCGGCCCCACCTCGTCTACCCCAGTTTCGCCGCCAGGATCGACGAAGTCCGCTCCTGCGGGGAGAAATCGGTGCAGGACGGGCCGCTCCACGACCGGATCAACCGTGCGTGCGCCACTTGGAACCTGTCCGCGCTGATCGCCTCCGACTGCGGGCTGACCGAACTGGCGACCGACCTCTGTCTGCGTCAGCTTCGTCTCTTCCAGACGGCATGGCCCGTCTCCGGGGACACTGCCATCGCCAGCCTCCAGCCCATCGTCAACCTCGTACGGCTGACCGCCCGAACTGGAAACCCGCAGGCCGCCTATCAGCAGCTCATGAGCGTGCACCGCGCCGCACACGACGGCGGCACCGTGACCGTCCACGGACAGGCCATCGACCTCACGGGCTTCACCACCAAGGCCACCCTGGAGCGCATCCAGCCTTGGCTCAACGACCTCCTGCTCGACGACGGAACCCGGCTCCTGGTCGCCACAGACCAATGGCAAGAAGCAGCACAGCACGCGACCGCCTACGACCAGGAACCCGAGCGGCTGTACGGCAGCAGGCAAGCACGCGTCGTGGCGAGTCTGCTCGCGGAATCTCTGGACACGGCCAACACCCTTATCGGCAAGGCCACCATCACCAAGCCGTGGGAAGAAGCCGTCGCGCAGATCCTCCGCCACTACGCCGACCGCCTTGCGGGCCGCGCCACAGCAAAAGGGTTCGCCGCCGCGGCACTCGCCGTGCGGAATGCGCTGGAGCCGGCCCCGCCGCACCTGCGAATGTTCCGGGTGAGGCTGGTCCTGGCTGCGATCGACCTGGTGCCCGAAGGCTGCGAAGCCCTCGTACGCCCCCTGTACGACGCGATCGTCAGCGACACCACTCAGGCGTGCGACGCGTACGCCGCGCGCGCAATCCTCCGGAACCCGGTCCTACCAGCCAGCGAACGGTCATGCCGGGAACTGGAAGCCATCGTCTACGACGGCGGCCTCGGCCGGGGCACCCTGCCGGCATCGGTACTGTCCACGATGATGCGGGCTGTCAGCACGGCTGGCGAAAGCCTCGTTCAATGCCTCACCGAGGAAGCAGGGGCATCGCCGCATGCGAGACGGCCACACGTCAGTTGATGCAGCGACCGCCAGCGCTTGGGGGCATGGGGTGCCTGCCGCTCCCGCCCAACACGCAATCCCTGCCAGCGACCACGCCGGAGCCCTTCGACAAACAGCAGCATGCGGAGCAGCGGTATTTCCCGTTCCGGGTGTCAACGCCGTGGTGCACCACGCATTTTTCACAGGATTCTGACCAGAGAGCATCGATTACTTCCCTGGTTTTCCTGTAAAATCAACGAAGGCCGGAAACGGTCACCCGGGCGTCGCGGACATGACGCGAGACGATATGTCTGCGCCCCCGGAGGACATTGTGCCCGCCCCGTTTCCCGCTCTCGGCCGCGCCCAGACCAATGCGGTCACGAGCTGCGCAGGCGCGCCATCCGTCGAGCGCGCTGACGCCTCAACTCCCGGAGTCACGAAGGTCATTACCATCGACCCGATTGGTAACGCGGGGTCCCCTGACGCGCTCGCCCGGCAGAAACCCAATTCCGTGAGCGTCACTGTCTCCCTGGTTGTCGTGCTGGCCGTCATGGTGTGGCTGCTGATCCGCGAAGGCGGCCTCAAGGCCGGGCACGCAATAGCAGCCGTGCTCCTCGGCTTCTATCTCCACGACAGCTCGCTCGCCTAGTCCATCAGCCGCCTCGTGCAGAGTGTGGTCGGGACAATCAGCGGGATCCGCATATAGACCGGCCGTCGGGGCACCCCCGTGGGCCCGGACCGTACGCCGTCTCCCCCGTCGGCTGCGGTCTGGCGCGCGTGCCCCGGCGGCCACTCCCACCCGAGTCCCCGCCTGCTCGCCGCGGTCCCCGCGCCCGGTGCGGGTGCAGTGCGCTGCTCGCCCGTCCCTTTTACTCGTACGCCCGTGAGGATCTGATGACCCCCTTGATACAGGACGCGCTGGTGTGGGCGCCGGCTGGAGGCATGATCGTCGCCGGTGCCCTTGCACTGCGCTACCGTCACAAAGCGGCTGAGCACCGCGACCACGCTAAGACGCTGAAGACGCAGGCTGCCGCGGCCGGACAGCGTGCGGTCGACGCCGAGCGGGGGGTGGCCGCGCGGGACGAGGAGGCCAAGCACCTGGCCGAGTCCCGTCTGCCGGCCCTGGTGTACGTGCTGCAGCACGGCACCGGAGACATCTCTTCTGCCGGTGGTCTTCTTCATCCTCAGTTGGCCAGCAGCGTTGCCGGGAGGGCGTATCTCTCGGTCCTGGAACAGGTGAACGCCCTGACGGCGCAGGCATCCGATCACGCCGAGGGAGTGGCCCGGGCGGCCGTGCAGGCCGTCACGCGGTCCGTTCAGGCCCTGGTCTACGAGCAGCAGTCCGCGATCACGCATCTGCTGGACACGGAGCATGATGAGAAGCTCCTGGAGCTGGTCCAGCCCATTGACCACGCGGCCAGTCAGTTGGCCCGCCGTCTGCAGATCCTTGGGGTCCTGACCGGCATGTGGCCGGGACGCCAGCGTGAGGACGCGTCGCTTCTGGAGACGGTGCGGGGCGGTGTGTCGAGGATCCGGGACTTCCGCCGGGTAGAGGTTCCCAAGGAGTCTGCGCACTACGTCGCCGGCCGCTACGTCGAGCCCGTCGTACTCGCGGTGGCCGAGCTGCTGGACAACGCTGCCCGACACAGCGCCCCCAGCACCCCGGTGGAAGTCAGCTTCCTCGAAGCCCACCACGGCATCAGCATCCAGATTCACGACGCCGGACCCGGCATGAGGCCCGAGGCTCGCGAGGAGGCCGCGCGCCGTCTCTCCGGACAGCACCCGGTCCGGCTCACCGAACTGCGCACCCCTCCCAGCTTCGGTCACCTCGGCGTCGGAGCCCTCGCCGCCCAGTATGGCTTCCGTGTTTCGGTTGACGAGGAACACTCGGTCCACGACCGATGAGGAACGGCGTCGCGGCTTTGCCGCCTCGCGATGCCGCACCTCGAACATCGTATGAAGAGGAATTCGTGCCGACCCCTGCCATCGATCACACCGCCAGCGCTGTGCCGCAACTGTGGCCGCACCAGCAGGAGCTGGTCTCCGCCGTCGCCCGCACGCCCAGCACCGAGCCCCGCACCACGGGCGTTATGGCGTGCGGTCTCGGCAAGACGCGCGCCGCCTGCGAAGTAGCTCACCTCGCCGCTGCCGACGACCGCATGCTGATCGTCGCGTCGACCTGGTCCTCGGGAAACCTACGGCTCGTTTCCAGATTTCGTTCCTCTTTTCCACCAAAGATGTCCACCCATGGCCGGCAGGGCATAGGAATGGGAAACCGCACTGGTGCGAGGGCCGTGGACGTGGACGCAGCTGCTCGACGAGTCGCCGTGGTCACCAGGTGGGCCACCTGCGCAGGACGCGGGGCAGAGCGATTGCGGTGGAAGCCCCGGGAAAGGGCCGGAACCTGGACGGGGCTGCTGTGGCCTCGTTACCCCACTCTGACGAGGGGTGCGGCACGGCGTGCGCTGCCCAATGGGGACTGATCAATGAGTGACGACGCTCATTCCGGAGAAGTGGCAGAAGGTTCGTTCAGTGATGCGCTGAGGTGGATCAACTCGGCCTCCCTGGAAAGTGAGGAGAAGGAGGGGCTTCGCGAGTTCGTAGAGAATTTTCCGTCACTTCGCTTCAATAGAGAATCGAGTCGCCAACTCGATGATTATGCGCGGCGGGATCGCGTTCAGATTCCAGGGTGGTTCCGCCGGGCGCGTGAGACTCTCCCTTTTGTTCAGGTCGGACGGGCGGAATTCCCGCCGGTCCTCGTCAGGTTCAGCGGGTTTGATTTCGACTGCAATGTGGCGGATTCAGGCATGGCTTCGTGGTATCAAGTCAAAGTCGGCGTCATGGGTGAGGACGACCGGGATCTCTTTGTCGATCATGCGGGAATGTATCCTATTGCCACGTGGTTTGGCACGAACCAGTCATCCCTTGCCATTAACCTGCGCGACCCTGAAGATCGACGCATCCACGAGTTCTCAGGTGAGGACTACTGGGATAATTTCATCAATGGAGAGTCGTTGGAAGGGGCTAGCGAACCTGCGTTCTCGTCATACGCCCGGATGCTGTCGCATATTTCTGCCCTGAAATTTCCGGACGGCTCCGAGGTACAGGCAATGCGAAGCGCCGCATAAGAGGATGTCTCACGTGGTGATGTGGTGAGCTGGGGCATCATTGCTGCTTGTGGGTGTCGATCTGTCGCAACGGCTGGTTCCTGACGGTCTGTGG
>NZ_JBSGBN010000094.1:0-37795 GCF_053601275.1 Streptomyces sp. NPDC004752
TACGTCACGCTCAGCCCCAGTCGGATCGGCGACATCGCCCGGGCCGCCCTCGTCCTCAACGGAATCTGGAAGTGATCACCGTTGAGAAAACCTCAGTCACAACCCTCCGGAAGTCATGAAATCCTTCACCTCGCTAATCCGCCAGAGGGCAAAAAATTGTTCAGTCCGCAAATCCGGCAGAGGGCATACAGTCCGTTCCGCCGCAACAGTATCGACAGGAAATTCTAAGATTGACAGCGTCGCGGAGTTTGCTTATGGTCCAGTCGTTCAGGTTCCCGCCGCTCGATATCCGAAGGTGTTCATGACCGCGCCTCCAACGTTGCCGAAGTTCAGGCAGCAGTTGATTCTTGCCGTTCTTATGTTGTGTTCACTGCTGATTTGGCTGGACAATACCGTCCTGAGTACTACGCTGGAGACCCTTGCAGACCCGGTCCGTGGACTGGGGGCCAATCCCGGCCAGCTGCAATGGGCGACCGGTTCGTACACTCTGGCCTTCGCCACATTGATGCTCACTGCAGGCGCATTGGGCGATCGGTTCGGTCACCGGACTGTGTTTTCCAGTGGGTTGGTGATCTTCGCCGGGTCCTCGCTGTGGGCGGCGTGCGCAAGCGATGCGGGCCAGCTGATTGCAGCTCGGGCTGCGATGGGGGTGGGCAGCGCGCTGATCACGCCCGCCAACTTGGCCATCCTCATGTGGACCTTTACTGGCCCCGCACGGGCTACCGCGATCGGTATTTTCTCGACGTCGGCCGGTGTCGGAATGGCTGCCGGTCCGGTGCTGGCGGGGTTTCTGCTCGATCATTTCTGGTGGGGCTCGGTCTTTCTGATCAATGTCCCGGTCGCGGCATTGGCGCTGGTCGGGCTCGTCGTGCTGGTTCCGAATTTCCGCAGCCCCACTCTGCGGCCACTGGACCCCGCTGGAATGTTGCTGTCGATCAGTGGGCTCGTGGCATTGGCCTACGGGCTGATCCGGGCCGGGCAGGTTGCTGTGTGGGGTCGTAACGACGTCTGGGCGCCGATCGTTGTCGGTCTGGTTCTGCTGGCCGTTTTCGTACTCGTCGAACTGCGTGTCAAGGTGCCCAGCTTTGATCCGCGACTGCTTGCGCAACGCACATTCGGTGGCGGCAATGTGGCGCTCGGGTTGCTGCTCTTCGCTGTGGCCGCCATCACCTTCTATAACGCGTTCTACCTACAGGGCGCGCTCGGATTTTCGCCGATGAAGGCGGGTTTGGCCAATATCCCGACCGCATTGGGCGCGCTCGTGGGGGCGCCCCTTGCCTCGCGCCTGGTTCGCCGCCTTTCGCTACGCCCTGTCACCGTGCCGGCGCTAACCGTGGCTGCGCTGACCATGGGCGGGTACGGGTTCCTCGGACTCCAAACTCCACTCGTCTGGATCGAGATCCTGTTGTTGATACAGGGTCTCTCGATCGGCATGGTGATCGGCCCCGTTACGGCCGCATTGATCAGCAACCTGCCGTTGGAACAGGCCGGTGCAGGATCGGCCGTCACCAACACCATGCGACAAACCGGCAGTGTGATCGGAATCGCAGTAGGCGGCACGATCATGTCGATCATGTACCGACGTGCGATCGAACCTTCGCTGGAGGGTGCACCCGGTCCGGTGCAGGATCAGGCGCGAGTCTCCGCCGAACAGGCCCGCCACGTCGCCGGCGCTATCCACCGGCCCGCTCTTGCTCAGGCTGCTGACAATGCGTTTATCCATGCCATGCACGTCGGCGCGGGCTGGATCGCGGTCATCGCACTCCTCGGAGCAGCCGTGCTGGCGATTACCTTGCCTGCTGTCGGAAAGAAGAAGGGTCCTATACCGAAGCCGGGCTACGAAGAGGCCCGCAGCTCCGTCTGAGAGGGTGATGGCAGAACCCGGGCTCAGGCCCGCTGCAGGGCAGCATCAAGTACCAGCTTCCGCAGCTCAACGGGCACATTGGGCGCATCTCGCCTCTCACCAACTCAGTCACTGTGACAACAAGCCTGTCTATGTGGCAACTGTCATTGCGTGACAATGGCCAGAGAGCTTCCCCGTACGACAGGAGTGCTCGGCCCAGGGTCAACCCTCGCAGGCGCGGGCGATGGTGTCGTACACCCACTTCTGGAACACAAGCCGTGGGAAGAGTCGGCCTTTGACATCGAAGTCGAGTGAGAAAGTTTGGTTCAGTCGCAGATCCCGGTGCGCGGTGCAGACGTCGACACGGACGTCCGGAAGATGCCAGGCCGACCCGAAGAGACCGATCTGGAAGACCCTCGCATGGATACGGTCGCCATATACCAGGGCGGCACAGCCATGTTGCTCGGCCTTCGCCGACGGGATGCCGGCGGACCAGCGGCTGAACTCGTCGAGATGCCCGTGCTCGGACAGCTCCCGGAAGGTGATTCTTTCCATCCGCACGTTTTCCGGGCCGTCGAGGAACACTATGAACTGAGGTACGCCCTTGCGGCGCCGCCAGTGAGCGGGCAAGCCCCGGACGACACAGTCCAGGATGCGCAGGACGTCCGCGCGCACCGCGGGATCCAATTCCTGGAGTTGTCTCAGCATGAATTCGCCGGCATCGTTCACCCCGCAAGCATCCACGAGAGCGGCCGCGGACTCAACGGCGCGGTCGGTAGCCGACGTTCGTGTCCGTCCGGGCGAGCCTCCGGGTGCCGCTGGGGTGGCGCCCGGTCACATGCGCCGCCGTCGATCTTGGTGATAGTCCACCTGCCTATGTGGCAACTGTCGTGCTTCGGCTCCATGCTCGAGGGCAGGACGAGGGTGAGATGTCGGATGCTCGCCGCCCAAGCGGAGATGCGGCGGAATGTGAGGCTCGCTCCAACCATCCGTAAACATGGACGTATACTCGGGGCATGTCTGATGCAATGATTCGGGTACCTGCCGAGGTGCGGGACCGTCTGGCAGTGATCGCGGAGTCCCGAGGGACGTCGATCAGGTCACTCGTCCAGGAGTTCGCGGAGTCGACACTGACCGAGGAGGAGCGGCGGGAGCGAGCGGAGCGGACACGCGGCTATCTGGCAGAGCACTTCGGTTTCGAGGTATCGGACGAGGAGAGCGCGGCCCTGGGCGTACGGCTTCGTGAGGCGTTTACCCGGCAACAGGGCGCGGCCGCGTGATCCTGCACCACCTCGTCCTTGATACGCCGACGCTGCTGGCTCTGTCGGGAAACCGCCAAGTTTCCGCACTGATCCACCGGGCTCACTTCGAGGCGGAGACCCGCCTTTGGGTGCCGACGTTGTCCGTGCTGGAGGCAGATCGCGAGTACGTCGGGATCGCTGAGCACGTCGGGCAGTTGGAAGTCCTTCATACGCTGGACCTGGACTATCCGGCGATGCTGCTGGTTGCTCAACTGCACCGCGACGGTGTGCCATTGGGGATCGCGGCCGCCATCCACGCTGCCCGGCACCTGCCCGGGTGGGGCACAGACGCCCTCGTCGCCTCGGTGGATCCGAAGGCGTACGAAGGGCGCGCCGTGTCGGTCTTCGACCTCAATCGCTGAACGCGACCAGAGACAAGCGCCGGTCACGATACCCGCGCATTGGAGATCCGTTCCCCGCCGACCGCTCTCCTTGTTCCAGGACGCTTTGAGGGGAACCGTAAGGCTGCGGCTGCCCGCGGAGACCAGAGCAGCACCCTGAAGCTCCTGGCGACTATGGTTGATTTAGGTTGACAACCCGTCTACCAGGAGCTTCGTGGTCGTGCCGATGCGTCCAAGTCACGCCCGCCATGGCGAGGTTGGAAGAGGCTCACTGGGTCAGCCTCCTACCGACCTACACCGCCCGCCGACCGCGTAGTGGCTGGTCAGATCGGCGGGCCGTACTCTTCGCTAGACAGTTGCTCGCTTTGGTGTTCCGACACCGGTTCGAGGTACCTGTGCGATGGCGTCCAGGCGTAGTGGCCTACCCGCGCCCTTGATTTCGAACAGCGTCGGGCATATCCAGCCGCCTTCGTCGAATTCGTTCCAGGCGTAGATGAGAACCGTGTTGGCCGACGCGTTGTCCGGATGAGTATTGTTCCAGCTCACAGCCCCTCGGAGATGCGCGGCGATTTCCTTGGGTGTTGCCTGCTGTGTCCACTCGTCCTTGAATCCCGTATAGTTGGGTTCCCAGGAAAGTGGATAGTCATACCGTGGACGCTTGTCCCAGCCTGTCGAAACGGTCGGGACAACTTCTCCTGCCGCAGCGGCATACTGATCCCACAGGCTGGCTTCCGCGTTCGCGAGGTTGGAATACGGCTGGCCGTTTTGCATGCCAGTCGCGTAGCGGCTCACCGCATCGGCGCCCACAGCAGTCTTGGTGGCGGCAGCGCCCTGCGCGGTCCACGCCATGACCACGATGTACGGATCAGGCAGCCCGGCCTGTGAACACGCGGCCCTCATCTTGGCCACCCAATCCACCGTGGCAGTAGTGAAGAAGTACACGAGGGGCCGTCCGTCAAGCACTCGCTGGTAATTCGGCTCACTGAACTGTGCCACGAGGTGTGGAAGATTCGCGGCATAGTTGCCGGTGAAGTTGCCGTCCAATACGGCGCACCAGTTGACATCGCCCTTGTGTTCATTGGAAAGGTACAACTCCCGGGCTCGCGCCAGCGGTTGCTGCGGGTAATAGACGAAAGCCCAGTAGTCGATTCCGGCCTTCTTGGCGTATTGGATCTCCTGATCCATGACGCCCTGGAGCGTCGCATCGCTGTTTACCGACTCGCTCACCCGTACACCGACGTCGTCGATGTAAAGGGCGCACGGTGAGCCCGCACTGGTGCCAAAGGTGAGAGTGTCGAGCACTGTCGTGGGGTCACGGAACGCTGCATTGCGCACCTTCCGTATCCCGTCCACGAAGATATCGACAAATGGTGCAGCACCTTCGGGGGGTGCGGGATCAATGATGATCTTGATCGAATACCAGGTGTCGTCCTCGATGGCTTGGACAACGTGCCAAGTGCCGTCAGCTGCGCGGTAGGCAAGTTCCTTGGCGCCGGCGTTGCCTCGGGTGGCCAGTTCGACGGCGGCAGACGAACCGCCGCTCAGGGTCGCGCGGGCCCCCTTGCCGGCGTCTGTCTCCTTCCACTGCCACTGCAGGGTGACAGCACGTTCCTGCGCGGAGAACGTGTGGGTCATCGTCGTCGCCGCCGACTCGGACGAGCTCAGCAGACGCGCAGACTTGCCCGCTCTGCCGGACACCTCAACGACCGACGCTTCAGTACCCGGCGGGGCCGATACGTCCCAACCGGCAGGAGCGGTACCGGTTGTTTCCCTGTCGAAGCTCTGGTCGAGCAACACCGGCTGCGGAACCGTAATATTGGCATAGAAAGGCAGCCGGAAGTGGTACTTTTTGGGGGACAGTGTGCGGTTCACGCCGCTCCCGTAGTGAGACTCTCCACCCACCCAGGCGTCCCATCGAATCGCCCCGACCAGGGTCTTGGTGGCATGCGGTCCGCATCCGGCAGCTACAGCTGTAGTCGAGTTGGAGAGGCCGAGTAGGGCTCCACCCGACACTGCGGTCGCCACCTTGAGGATGTCCCGGCGACTCGGCTTGCCGGCAGGAGTGGAACTTGAAATATCTGCTGTCATCGTGAATTCCCCTGAGATCTGGCCTACGCTTGCGCTCTCTTCCGCTGAGCCTGAAAGTCGGCAGCTCTTTCTGGTGCCTATTGCCGACCACGTGCCCGCAAACCCGCGGCAGGACCATATCCCGTGCTGGAGAGATTGCTGCCGGGGCCAAGTTGGGTAGTAGTAGGACAATCTTGCGGACCGTTGATCGCGGCGGTGGCTCAGCCGGCGTTGGCACTGGGCGTCAGCAGGGAGTCGCAGAAGGCGCAGTCGTTGGCCCGGAGGCAACGCGGTGGTGTGAGGCTGGTAGGTGCCAACACCGATACGAGGCGCCGCGGTCGTCGTAGTCGGTGGGCTGCTCCTGGCTCGCCGATCTGGAGTTGACGTCCAACTCGTGGACCGTCCCGGTCGACGCCCGGCGTTTGAACGGCGTGCGGGCGGCGACCAGGGGCAGCATCCGTGGTCCTGACGGTCGTGGCCGCTCCACAAGTACGGCGGCCAGCCTCGGCAACCGCTCCGCTCCGCTGAGGCTGGCCGGCGTCAGGGACACGTCGTCGGTTTTGAGGGTGCCGCGGACGGGCAGCAGCGGGCGCCCCGACTCGTCGGGGCGCCCGACGACGCCAGGAGCGTTGGGCGGCGGGAGGTTCAGCGGGCGGCGCCGTCCGGTCAGGGCCCGGACGCGGGTGTCCGGGTCTCAGATGTCTGCGGCAGCCGCGAGGTCTGTCTTCAGGGAGGCCAGCAGTGCCGCCGCGCGCTCCCGCGCCGCGGGCAGTTCGGCGTTGCCGCGGACCGGGACCACGACCTCCAGGTAGCACTTCAGTTTCGGTTCCGTCCCGGACGGGCGGACGATGACGCGTGCTGAGGAGACGCCCTCGCCGGACAGGTGATAACGCAGGCCGTCCGTAGGCGGCAGCTTCTCCAAGGGGTACTCCAGGTCCTCGGCCGAGTCGACGTGCAGGCCGGCCAGGCGCATCGGCTGCCGCTTGCGCAGCCGGGCCATGGTGTCCTGGATCAGACGCAGGTCGGCGACGCGGACGGACAGCTGATCGGTGGCGTGCAGCCCGTGGGCGCAGGCCAGGTCGTCAAGCATGTCCTGCAGGCTGCGGTCCTGGGCCTTGAGTGTCGCCGCCAGCTCGGCCAGCAGCAGGGCGGCGCTGATGCCGTCCTTGTCGCGGACTGCCCCGGGGTCCACGCAGTAACCCAGCGCTTCCTCGTAGCCGTAGCACAGGCCGTCGACGCGGGAGAGCCATTTGAAGCCGGTGAGTGTCTCCTCGTAGCCGAGGCCCGCGGTTTTTGCGATCCGGCCGAGCAGTGAGGAGGAGACGATCGTGGTCGCGAAGGTGCCCTTTGCACCCCGCGCGGCCAGGTGCGTGGCGAGCAGCGCGCCGGTCTCGTCGCCGCGCAGCATGCGCCACCCGGAGGTGTCCTTCGGGTCGGTGGAAGGGATCGCGGCGGCGAGGCGGTCCGCGTCCGGGTCGTTGGCGATCACGATGTCCGGCCGGCGCTCTGCGGCTGCCGCGAAGGCCAGATCCATCGCGCCCGGCTCCTCCGGGTTGGGGAAGGAGACGGTCCAGAACTCCGGGTCGGGGTCGCCCTGCTGGGCGACCACCGCTGGTTCGGGGAAGCCCGCCCGCTCAAATGCGGCGAGGAAGGTGTCGCGTCCCACGCCGTGCATCGGGGTGTAGACGACGGACAGGTCGCGCGGCGATCGGCCGTCCACTGCTGCGGCGGCACGGGCGAGGTAGGGCTCGAGCACGTCCTTCTCGGAGAGGACCTCCCAGCCCTCCGCCGCGAGCGGCACTTCGTCGAGCGTGCCGATGGCGTCGATCTCCGCGGCGATGCCGACGTCGTGCGGCGGGACGATCTGCGAGCCGCCGAACGCCCCGCCCAGGTAGACCTTGTAGCCGTTGTCGCGCGGCGGGTTGTGGCTCGCGGTGACGGCGACACCGGCGGCCGCGCCGAAGTGACGCACCGCGAAGGCGAGCACCGGAGTGGGCAGCGGTCCGGGCAATATCGCAGCCCTGAGCCCCTGGGCGACCATCACGGCTGCCGTGTCGCGTGCGAAGACGTCGGAGTTGTGGCGAGCGTCGTAGCCGATGACGACGAGCCCCGTCGTGGACCGCCTCTTGAGGTAGGTTGCCAGGCCACTCGCGGCGCGGATGACAACGGCCCGATTCATCCGCATGGGCCCCGCACCCATCGGGCCGCGCAGCCCGGCGGTGCCGAACTGCAGGGTACCGCTGAACCGTTCGGCCAGCTCCGACCAAGCCCTGCCGCGCACCTCCTCCGGATCCCCCTGCGCGGCGGCAAGCAGCCCGGAGAGCTCCGCGCGGGTCTCTGGATCCGGATCCTCCGCCAGCCAACTACGGGCCCGGGAGAGCAGATCACGCTCGGAGTAGGTGGTCATCGCGTCACTTCCTCAGCCGCCGTTCCATGAAATAGGGGGTTTCGGGCCTGCACCGGGCACGGCATCCGGCGTGCGAACCGTCGGATGCCATGCGGGTGATCGAAGAAGGATGAGCAGTCAGATCCGCTCCAGGACCTTGGCCAGCAAGCCGCCCATCCGGGTGGCGGAGCTGCGGCCGGCCGCCAGAACCTCTTCGTGATTGAGCGGCTCGCCGGTGATGCCGGCGGCAAGGTTGGTGACCAGCGACAAACCGAGCACCTCGGCGCCGGCCTCACCGGCGGCGATGGCCTCCAGCGTGGTGGACATGCCGACCAGGTCGCCACCGATGGCGCGGACCATGTTGATCTCGGCCGGGGTCTCGTAGTGCGGACCGGGGAACTGGACGTAGACACCCTCCTCCAGGGAGGGGTCCACCTCGCGGCAGATCGCGCGCAGGCGCGCGGAGTACAGGTTCGTCAGATCCACGAAGTTGGCGCCGACGATAGGGGAGGCGCCGGTGAGGTTGATGTGGTCGTTGATCAGCACTGGCTGGCCGGGCTGCATGCCTTCGCGCAGTCCACCGCAGCCGTTGGTGAGCACGACGGTGCGGCAGCCCGCTGCGACGGCGGTGCGCACACCGTGGGCGACGGCAGCGACGCCGTGGCCCTCGTAGTAGTGGGTGCGACCGAGGAAGACCAACGCGCGCTTGTCCCCGACCGTGACCGAGCGGACCTTACCGGCGTGCCCCGCGACGGCGGGGGCCGGGAAGCCCGGCAGTTCGGTGATCTCGAACTCGTAGTCGGGCTCGCCGAGTTCTTCGGCGGCGGGGACCCAGCCGGAGCCCATCACGAGCGCGACGTCGTGCGAGCGTCCCTCAGTGAGTATGCGCAGTCGCGCGGCGGCGGCTTCGGCCGCCTCATAGGGGCTGACGGTGGTGGAGTCAGTGTTCGAGGCGGCGTTCGTATGCCCGGACCCGCTCAGAGAGGCGAGGTTGTTCATTTTTTTTCCTAGTCGCTTGGCGTACGGAGGGCTGACTGCTGGTTCCGTCATGACGTTGTGTGGACTGGCGACTCCGTCCGCTCGCAACGGAGGATCAGCGGGATAGTGTCGTGGAGGGACAGGCCGCCGAGGGCGTGAGCAGCAAGGAATCGGAGTTCGATTTCCACTGTTGCCGCCTCGTCGAATCGAACGAGGAGGTGAATCTCCTGGTTCCGGCCGGTGAGTACATGGTGCAGGTCATCGAATTCGATTCCCATAACGGGGGACGCCTCGATGACAAGCGCACCTGTTGTATAGCCTTCGTTGACCACTGATATCGGGATCGCGGTCCACTCCCCGCTCCGAATCTCGGGCAACGCCACGGGGACTCGGGTGACGTTCACCCGGGCCTCCGGGTTGATGGTGACCAGGATGGGTGCCTCAGTGGCTGTGCTCCCGCAGCAGCTGCAATTTGAGTCGGTGCAGTTCACGGCTACTTCCGGATTCCGATCGTTCGAAGATGATTTTACGACCCTGGTTCACGCCGAAGGTTTCCATGTCAATCTGCGTCGCACTCGTCACGGCGGTCGAGGTAGATTGAGCGGGCACGTTCGTAGGCTTGTCGGGCGTCGTTTCGTTCGGCATCCCGGATAAAACCCTGCTTCTCTTCCCAGAGCGCGTCGACGCTGTCGGCCAGCCACTGCGCACTGCGCCGGGAAGCGCGAATAGGACGGCCGCCCACCTCGATGAAGATGGGCTGGGTGTGCACGCTGCGCAGTATCCGAAGCGCGACCCAGGACGAGTGGCGCACGTCGAGATCGAACGTGAGCTGCTGTTCGCTTCCGTCGGCGACAATCTCCTGACAGGCGACCGGGTAGCCGTTGACGACCAGTTCGACCAGAACCCGTTGCGTGTTGTCGATGCGGGCGCGCTCCAGGTGCCAGCCCATCGGTGCGCTGTATCGCGACCCGCCCAGGGTCAATGTCGTCGGCGAGTTCTCCGGAAGCCACGCCGTCACAACTGCGCTGACCTGGACTGTGGCCGGCGCATCGCGCCTTTGCTCTCGGACGCTGTCGCCGTCGACGGCGAAATCGAAAACATGGCTTCGCCCGTCACCGAAGTATGACGCGTTTGTACGCAGCCCGGCGAGCCAAGTCTCAAGCGCTCGGGGCCCGGACGGAGCTTGAGGAAGTTGGACGTAGGTGCGACCGACACCCGGACCTTCGTCGTACATGCAGGGGTAGTCGGTCTCGCCCATCATGAGCGTGCGGTAGCCGACGTTGAGCAGGTGGTACCAGATGTTCAGTTCGGCTGCCGGTGAGAATTGGGCACCGGCCTGGAAATCGGCCAATCCGTGCGGGACATCGACGATGAGTTCGTTTGCGCCGATCGATGCGAACGCCGGGACGACATAGTTGGGCAGTTCCTCGGTGCCGACCGCAAGCCCGACGCCGCAATGCGCGTAACCGGTAAAAGCGCCTTGTTCGTGCGCCCAGCGATGGATCGGCATATTCCATGACGGCCAATCCTCCAGCCCGGCTGTTCCGGGATAGTTCTGGTCGCGGAGTCCCAGCAGAACTGTATGACCGGAATGGCTCGACGGGAATCCGGAAATTTCCACGTCATACCGCAGCATGCTCAACTGGTCGACGTCAGTGGGCTGCGGTTCCCAAGTGATGCCTTGCGCGGCCTGCATGGGCGGGTTCTCGAGCGAGGCGGCAGGGCTGATGGAATCCCCGCTGAAGAACTGTTTCTGATAGTAGTAGCACGGCCCCCAGGTCAGGACGCTGCCAATGGCCAGTCCCTCGCCGCGAATATGGCGGATCATTGTTTCCGGGGCCACGCCTTCGGTCGGCGTGTGGTAGTGAGAACAGCCTGCGGCATGAATGTGCGGATCGCCGGCGTAGTAGCCGCGGGCGACAGTTTCGACCCAGCGATCCAGCACAAGAGGGATCGCGGACGTCGAGTCAGTCACCTCGACCTCTGCGGATACCGGCCGGTACTCCGGCCCTCGGGTGGCCCGCACCGAATATCGTCCGTTCGGCAGGCGAATGGGTTCGCCCGTGGCGCGATACACGTGCTCCTGGAAGATCATGTCGGGAGCAAGTCGCATTGCCTTCGAAGGGTAGGCTCGGCCGAGCTCGTCCGTGACGGTGACAGCAGCCACGGTGCTGCGGCCGTCCGGTTCATGTACATCGATGATGATTTCCCGCGACGCCTCAACGTCGAACACGATGCTGGCGCTGTAGGGGCGGGCGACGTGCTTCATCTGCGTCAGCGCACGTGAGGTGGCCGACCGGGCCAGGCTCGGCACAGCTTCGGTTTCGGCAGCAACGACCGCCAGTGGTGCGGACTTCACGCCACTGTCCCTTGCATAGCAACTGAGTACGGTGTACTCCAGCGGCAGACCGGAGAGTTCGGTGGTCTGGGCGAGTTCGGCTTGAAGCCACAATGGCTCAACGGCGCGAGCCACGCTTTCCCGTGGCTGATCGGCAAGGAAAGCCTTCGGTGACGGGTCGCGGGATACCACTCCAAGGACTCCCGGGGCGAGCATGTTCGGGAGGTCCGGTGGTGTGCTGAAGTCGGCACTGGCCAGAACCGCACGAATGCCGAACGGATTTCGAATCGATACGAGATAGCTCCGCCAACCGTGCTGCAGCAAGCGTGCCGGGGCACCCCCTGGCTCGGAGACGATGGCGCCGTCGTTCTCGACGGTTGTGCGCAGCAGGACCAAGGGGGCCAGCAGTTCTTCGATTTCCAGCGGATCCGTCGGCGGTGCGGCTTGCCAAGCGAGCAGCTTTTCCTTGAGCCCTGGTGGGAGACTCTCGCCGCACTGAGTCAGAAGACTGACGGCTCGCAGGGCCGAAGAGGCGACAGCTTGGGCGGAAGGAACGGGCATGAGATTCCGATCGGTGGATCGTGGCTTTCAACCTCCGCCCGCAGGTTGCGATGACGGAGATTGACGTACTTACGGAACGAAGCTGAGTGAACCAGGGGTTGGCCGCGATTCTCTCATCGGGCGGCTGCCCGTCACATGAGGTGGCCGAGAGATCGATTTCGGGGTCGAAGACCAGCAGCTGACGCCATTTTCTGGGGGAGACGCTCGCGGCTACTGCACCCACCGACTGTGATGACGATCAGTCCTGTGGAGTGACACGAGGCGCGATGAGGAAACTGACCGCAAGAGCGAGCAGCGTGATGACGGCCGAAATCCAGAAGGCCGTCGTGTAGCCGGCCATGGTCCCCCGCGCCGCGAACGGTGCGATGATGCTGATACCAAGACCGGCACCGATACCGAAACCGGCGCCGTTCAGTCCGGGCAGGGCCGCAGGCGCATCATCCGGGGACTGCACCACGCCAAGGCCGTTGAGACCGGTAAGGGCCAGGCCGTTGTAGGTGATGCCGAGAACGAGCATCATCGCGAAGACAACCCACTGCGTGTGTGCGGCCAGCGAGATCACCACCATCGCACAGAAGCACAGGAGAAGTCCGAGGCGCAGGATGGGAATCCACCCGTGACGGCCGGCGAGCCAGCCCGAGAGAGGGGCGGCGAACACGCCGATGAGTGCCGGCGGGGTCAGAAAGAGAAGAGAGGACGTGGACGCACTGAGGCCAAACCCGACCTTGGCGTCCTGGCTGAGGAGCACCAGGGTGAAGCTCGTCGCGGTCAGCACTCCCGCGAGCGCGATGACAGTCGTCATGATGACGGGCCACATCGTGCGGGAGCGCAGATGGTGAACCGCCACCATCGGGGTTGCCGTCTTCTTCTCCACGAACCAGAAGACGACGAACGAGACGATCATGCCGGCAAGGAGCAGAAGAGGTATCGGGGCGAACCATCCGTCGGATGCTCCCTGGGACACGTAGTAGGTCAGGCAGGCAAGCGCAACAGACAGTGAAGTAGCACCCCACCAGTCCATTCTGCCCGGAGTCGCCGGCTCGCCCTTCGGGACGACGAACAGGACGCTGCCGAGGGCGATCAGCCCCACGACGAAGATGAGCACGAAGATTGAGCGGAACCCGAAGTTGTCCGTCAGCAGGCCGCCGATCCAGCCGTCGACGCCCGCGAACCCTCCGTTCACCGCGGTGATGATCCCGATCGAGAGACCGAACAGCTTCGCACTCACCGATTCGGCCAGGACGACATAGGCGAGCTGAAATGCCGCTCCCGCGGTTCCCTGGAGGACGCGCCCGATCAGCAGGACAGGGAGCGAGGGCGCGAAGATGCAGAGGACCGTACCCAGCCCCATCAGCGCGAGGACAATTATGAGGCTGCGTCTTCGGCCGGCGAAGTCACTCCAGCGAGTCAGAACCACGCCGCAGATGGCCCCCGAGAGATAGAAGAGGGACATCACCTGGGACACGTCGGTCACTGACGCATTGAGCTCCCTCGCGATGTGGGGAAGGGCGGGGCTGACGACACTGCCGTTGAGCTGACAGGACAGCACTCCGAGCAACAGGGTGACCAGCAGCACCACTGCAGCACGGCCCTCAAGGTGGGGCTGATCGGTCTTAACGGCGGAGGCGGTGACACCGCCTGGCGCAGGTGAGTGCATGACATGGCTCCCTTGTCAGTGTCCTGGATCGCAACAGCGGCCGTGCCTCAATCGCAGACATCTCCGGCATAGCGGTCCGCGGCCTGGTCGCAGGGCAGTTCTAGGTGGGAAACCGGACATCTGTCAATGGTTTCAGATGTCAGACATCTGATAGGTGTTGACTGACTTGTATATGACCTGCTCGCGTGATAGGAAGGGGCCCGTGCCTAAGACGACCGTTGATCGGTTCTTGCAGAAGGAACTCGTGGTCCCTGCCGGGCAGCCGCTTCGGGTGGCTGTGTACGGCCGGATCGCCGAGGGGATTCGCTCTTCGGTGTTCCCCTTGGGTTCCCCGCTGCCGCGCGACAGCGAGCTGGCACAGGAGCTCGGTGTGAGCCGTGCGGTCGTGCGTGAGGCTCTGATCCTCATGGAGGAGGATCGGCTCATCGTGACCAAACGCGGGGTGGGACGCTTCGTGGCCACTTCCTTCCCGCGGGTCGGGTTGGAAGGTTTCCGTCCGTTCGAAAAAGTGCTGACGGATGGGAACCTGCCTGTGACGGTCCGCCCCGTCGCGTGGCACCTCGAGCGGGCCACGGACTTCGCTTTGGAGCGGCTTGCGCTTGACAAGGCAGCCAACATGTGGTGGCGGGAGAGCGTGATCGAACTCGACGACGAACCGGTAGCCCTGGTCCAGGAGCAGATGCGAGCAGGCCGTTATCTCAGCGACGTGAGTCCCGAACTCGATGCGAACCTGGAAGCGGCGGCCAGCGGGCCCGCAACCCTCCTTGCCGGGCTGATCCAGCGGTGCGGGCAGGTCTTCAGCTCGGGTGCATGTGAGATTTCAGCTGCGGTTGCCGGTGAGACGCGAGCCAAACTCCTTGGGCTGAAGGCGATGGACCCCGTCCTCATCTTCGTCCAACTGGCCGAGTTCGAAGGGACTCCCGTCTACCTCGCCAAGTGCATCATCACCAGCAGGATCGGACACTTGTCGCTCGTCCAGTCCGGATAGACCAAGGCCGCTTCGAACGGGCACCTCACACCCTGCGGCGTGTGGGAAGCGGTCTAGAGCTCATCGACTCCCTGCTCCAGAACTCCCCAACAGCCCGGCCGGAGCAGGTCCACGCCGATACGCAAGGCCAGTCCTTCCCTGTCATCGGGCTCACCCATCTCCTGGGGATCGATCTCCTGGTCGGGCGCGCTGTGCGCACGGCGGTGCTCTTGCGCTGTCTGTCCGATCCCGCGCTGCGGGAGCAGATCCAGCGGGCGACGAACAAGGCCGAGGCGTACAACGGGTTCACCAAGGGGCTCCACTTTCGGCAACGCCGACTGGCTGACCAGCCGCGACCCGCAACTGCAGGACAAAGCAGTGAAGTTCCTCGACCTCGTCGCCGCGAGCGTGATCCTCTCGACCACCATCGACATGACCCGGACCCTGCGGCAGATGGCCCGTGAGGGCTGGACCGTCCGTGCCAGTGATCCGGCGGTACTGATCGGGCGGGGGCATGTTTGCCGGCGATACTCGCGGTGGGCCTGTCGCGTCACACGGCCCTGCGCACACTGCTGCGCATCCCGTTGCCCGCCGGGCGGGTACCCCGCGTGATCGGCGTCGACGATTTCGCTCTGCGCCGACGGCACCCGCTATGCCACCGTGGTGATCGACGCCGAGACGCATGAACGGATCGACGTACTGCCCGACCGCGCCGCCGACACCCTGGAGGCGTGGTGCGTGAGCATCCGGGCGTCGAGGTCGTATGCCGTGACGGCTCGGCGACCTACGCCGAGGCCATCCGTCGCGCCCTGCCCGACGCAGTGCAGGTCGCTGACCGCTGGCAGGTGTCGATCTGCCCCATCTGCACGCCTTCACCCGGCGCCTGGACCGAGACCGTGACGCCGAGACCGCCGCGCTCACGCTTCCGTACAGCAACGGCCCCACCGAAGGTGTCAACACCAAGACCAAGCGGATCGCACGCCAGATGCACGGAGGAGCAGGCTTCACCCTCCTCCGCCACCGCATCCTCCGCGGATGCGGAACGCTCCGTCACCACCGAATGTGAGACAGGGCCGAATGTGAGACAGACCCCGTTGGCTGAACAGACCCTGTTGACAGACCCTGTTGGGCTGACCCCGTAAACGGGGTAGTTCACAGCTGAGTGCGCAGAGCGCAACGGCACGGCATGGAGGTAGGTGGTGGTCATCGGCACGGCTCGGCAGAACCGGGTGCTCCAGAAGGACATTGCGTACGAGGAGGCGGGTAGCGGTGAGGCCGTCGTGTTGGTGCACGCGGGGTGTGCGGACCGGCGCATGTGGGACGCGCAGTTCACGGCCCTGTCGGCGCGGTACCGGGTGATCCGCCACGACTGGCGGGGCCGGGGCGGCTCCGCGGACGCGGTCGGGGAGTTCAGCCACCACCTCGATCTGCTGGCCCTGCTGGACGAGTGGGGCGTGCAGCGGGCCGCGGTCGTCGGGGCGTCCGACGGCGGCCGGATCGCGTTGGACGCCGTGCTGACGGCGCCCGACCGGTTCCGTGCGCTGGTGCTCATCGCTTCGGGCCTCTCAGGACACCGGTGGCCGAGGACGATGGTGGAGCGGGGCCGACGGCGTCTGCTCGACACGGTCCCGGCGGAGCGGCTGCGGCGCTATGAGGAGGGGGCCGCCGAGTGGATCGATCCCGCTGACCTGGACTGCGTCGCGGCGGCGGACGTGGAGTTCCTGGTGGCGGGAGAGGGGCGGGACCGTACGGCGCTGTGCCCAGAGGTGTGGCGGCGCGCCGTGGAGATGGACCGGCTGGCCCGGCAGCGGATCTGGAGCGGGCCGCGCGTCACGGAGCTGACGGCGCGGCCCGCGGCTCGGGAACGGCTCGCCGAGGTGACGGCCCCGACCCTGGTGATCAGCGGACGGTGTGACGTGCCGGAGATCCTGGCAGTGTCCGCGCTGCTCGCGCGGGAGATCCCGGGGGCCCGGCACATCGAGCTGCCCGACACCGGTCATCTGCCGCCGCTGGAACGGCCGGCGGAGGTCACAGCCGCCCTTGAGGAGTTCCTCGCGTCGGTGGGATTCGGGTCAGCGGATCACGGTGCCTGACTCCTGCCCCGTCTGCGGGGATGCAGCTGCTGTCGCGCGGCGGGCCCGGGCGGCGGCGCTGGACCGGGCCCGCTCCAGTGCCTGCGCCGTGTCAGCCGCGCACCCCACGCCCCACACCGTCCGAGCCGCAGCCGGCCCCGAGCACTCGGCGTAGACGACGACTTGGGGGGTGCCGTCCGACGCGGGCCGGGGGTGCTCCACGTGGGAGAGGATCCGGATGTCGGCCCGGGGCCGGTCCTCCGCCGCGTCCGCCGCGCCCGCCGCGTCCAGGTATTCGGTCCAGAACAGCGCTCCCAATTGCTCCGCGCTGATCTCGCCGCCGTCCTCGTCCATGTGTTCCTGTACGGTGCGGGCGAACTCGATCTGGAGGCGGCGGGGCAGGTCGAAGCCGTGCTCGTGCAGCATCAGATAGGCGACGCCGCCTTTGCCGGACTGGCTGTTGAGCCGGATGACGGCCTCGTACGAGCGGCCGACGTCAGCCGGGTCGATCGGCAGATACGGAACCTCCCAGCGGGCGTGCTCCAACGGCACGCCGTCGCGTGCGGCCCGCTGCTTCAGCGCCGCGAAGCCCTTCTTGATCGCATCCTGGTGGGAGCCGGAGAAAGAGGTGTGGACGAGGTCGCCGGCGTAGGGGTGGCGGGGGTGGACGGGCAGCCCGGTGCACTCCTCGACGGTGCGGCGGACCGCGTCGATGTCGGAGAAGTCGATGCCGGGGTCGATGCCCTGGGCGTGCAGGTTGAGACCGAGGGTAACCAGACAGACATTGCCGGTGCGCTCGCCGTTGCCGAACAGACAGCCCTCGATGCGGTCGGCACCGGCGAGGACGGCCAGTTCGGCTGCGGCCACAGCGGTGCCGCGATCGTTGTGCGGGTGGACGGACAGGGCGACGTGGGCTCGGCGGGACAACCCGCGGTTCATGCGCTCCACCTGGTCGGCGTAGACGTTGGGTGTGCTGCGCTCGACGGTCGCGGGCAGGTTGAGGACGATCTCGCGGTCGGGGCCCGGCTGCCAGACATCCATGACCGCCTCGCAGACCTCCAGCGCGAAGTCGTCCTCGGTCTCGTTGAACAGCTCGGGCGAGTACTCGAAGCCGAGAACGCAGTCCGTGAGGTGCTGTTCCGCGTATTTCAGGACGTGTTCGGTGCCGCGCACGGCGAGGCTCGTGCACTCTTCACGGGTGACGCCGAACACCACCTGGCGGAAGAGCGGAGACGTGGCGTTGTAGAGGTGGACGGTGGCGGCGGGGGCGCCGGCCAGGCAGCGCACGGTCTGTTCGATCAGCTCGTCGCGGGCCTGGGTGAGGACGCAGATGCGGACGTCGTCGGGGATGCGATCCTCGGTGATCAGCCGTCGTACGAACGCGTGCTCGGCGCGGCTCGCGGCGGGGAAACCGACCTCGATCTCGCGGTAGCCCATGGCGATCAGCGTCTCGAACAGCCGCAGCTTGCGATCAGGACTCATCGGTTCGATCAGCGCCTGGTTGCCGTCCCGCAGGTCCGTGGCGAGCCAGCGGGGCGCCGCGGTGAGGGTTCTGCCGGGCCAGGTGCGGTCGGGCAGGTCCACGGGCCGCGGCCGTGCGTAGCGGTGGGCCGGCATGACTCCGGGGCGCCGGCCCGCGGTCCCGTTGTCCTGGGGTGGTTTCACGACTGGGTGCTCCTTGCGGATGTCGCGGTCTCGGTGGCGGGAGGCGCTGCTGGTCGTGCGGGGGCGGCCGACTCGCGTCGGACCGTCGCGCAGGCGACGGCGCCGAGCACGATGACCCCGATAGGCAGCGCCATCGACGTACGCATCACGGAGACGCCGTCTTCCCCTCCCCCGGTCCGGGTCTGCACCAGCGCGCCGACCGCGGAGCTGCCGACCACCGAGCCCAGCTGCCGTACGGTGTTGAGGACGCCGGAGGCCGCGCCGGCAACCGTCGGTTCGACACCCCGCATCGCCACGGCCGCCATGGGGGCGATCAGGCAGCCGTTGCCCATGCCGACCACGACCATCGGGGCGACGAACGCGGCCCACGCCGTGTGCGGGCCCATCACCAGCGCGTTCCACAGCATGCCGACACCAGTCAGCAGCATGCCGGTGAGCAGTACGTACTTGCCGTCGACCTTGTCGGTGAGCCGCCCTGCGAAAGGTGCGAGAGCCATGGACACCACGGAGGCGGGGGCGAGCGCGAGACCTGCCTTGAGCGCGCTGAAGTGCAGCACGTTCTGGAAGTAGAGGGAGAGCAGCAGCATCAGGCCCAGCACGCCGATCGAGATCGTGGCGGAGACGACATTCATGGCTGTGTAGTTCCGGTCGCGGAACAGCGCGAACGGCACCAGTGGCTCGCGACCCTGGCGGCGCCGCTGCTGTGCGATGAAGGCCACGAAGAGGATGACGGCGGCGCCGAGCAGGGCCCGGACGACGCCGTTCCAGTGGTAGCGCTGACCCTCCGTCAGGGCGAAGGTCAGGCAGAACACGGCGGCCGCCGACACCAGGACACCGGTGAGGTCGAGCCGGTGTGTGCTGCCCTGGCGGATGTCGGGGACGACAAGGAAGAGAACGGCCAGCACGAGCACGCCGACGGGGACGTTGACGAAGAAGATCCAGCGCCAGCCGGGGCCGCTGACCAGCAGGCCGCCCAGCGCCGGGCCGGCCACGGCGGCGACACCCGCCACCGCGCCCCACACACCGAGCGCCGCACCGCGCCGCTCGGCCGGGAAGGCGCCCACGATCAGGGTCATGGTCTGCGGGATGAGCAGTGCCGCGCCCAGGCCCTGCACCACGCGAGCGGCGATGAGCTGACCGGGACTGTCCACCAGGGCACAGGCCAGGCTCGCGAGCGTGAACAGCGCCACGCCGACAGCGAAGAGCTGGCGCGGGCCGCGCAGATCACCCAGTCGGCCCGCCGTGATCAGCAGCGCGGCGAGCACCAGGATGTAGCCGTTCATCGACCACAGCACCTCGTCGAAGGAGGCGTGCAGGCTGTGGATCATGCTGGGGATGGCGATGTTGACGATCGTCAGGTCCAGCAGCGTCATGAAGAAGCCGAGGGACAGGACGACCAGGATCGCCCAGGGGTTACCGCGTACGGTGCTCATGCAGGGTTCCCGCTGCTGCTGTCCGCGTCGGCGCTGTCCGTGCCGTCGTGCTGCTCGTCGCTCTCCTGCCACAGCATCGCCGGGACCTTGTTGGTCCGCTCGATGCGGGCCAGCCGGTCCACCCGGCGGGCCCGCAGCGCGCCGGGGTACTGCCGGGCCACCGCGGCCAGATGGTAGAACTCGCCGGTCAGCCGGTCGCTGACGGCGTCAGGGTCGGCGGTGCCGGTGAAGTCCAGGGTCAGCGCGCCAGCCGCACGCGCCGAGTCGGTGGCACGGGTGAGCCGTAACTGCGCCTCCAGCACGCCTGGTTCTCGGCGTACGACGTCGATCAGCTCGCTCACCTTGAACAGCGCGCTGCGCAGCGTGAGCGCGTCGTCGGCCCGGCCGAGCACCGTCAGCCCGTCGGGGCGCCCGCAGCGGCAGTCGGCCGGGGCCACCCGGTCGCCGAGGCGGTAGCGCACGACGGGGATGGTCCAGCCGTCGCCGACCCGGCTCAGCAGGGCGCCGTCCTCGTCCGGTTCCATCAGCTGGTCGGGCAGCAGATGCAGGACCGTCTCGTCGCAGCCGGGCTGGTTCGCGGCCATGACCCAGGTCTCCACCGAGCCGTAGTTGCCCCATAGTCCAGCCTCGGGGAATGCCTCGCGGACCAGGTCGCGCTTGTTGCCGGTCCAGGGCTCGGCCATCCAGATGATGGTGCGCACGGGAAGACTCTCCCCGGCGTCCAGGACGCCGCGCGCGAAGTCGGCGAGCCCGGTGGGGGTGCCTGCCAGGGCGTTGACACCGACCTCGCCGAACATGGCCAGCCAGCGGCCGACCTCGTCGGGCTCGTAGGGGCCGGAGGGTACGACTGTGCAGCGGCACTTCTCGGCGAGGGTCTGCATGTAGTAGTGGGAGCCCCACATCCGGCCCGCGTTGAAGAGGTTGAGCAGCGTGTCGCCCGGTTGCAGGGGCCGCCAGAAGGCCAGCAGCCGTTCCAGGGCCATGCCGTGCGGCACATGGGTCAGCTTGGGGGTGCCCGTGGTGCCGCCGCTGGACATCAGGACACTGCCGACGTTCCGGGCGGCCAGGCGGGTCTGGGCGTAGATCTCGGCGGGCCCGCTGACGGTGAGGTCGGTCACCTCCCGAGCGGTGTCCGGTACGGGTGGGCTGCCGGCGTCGGCCAGCTTCCCGGCGTGCGCCAGCAGGTCGTCGGTCGGTATGTGCCCGATCATCGTGCGCTCTTCTCCCCCTGGTCCGGACGGTCGCTGGTGTGTGGGCTGCCCCGCAGGAACTCCCGGTGCGCGGCGCGGTAGGCGTCGAAGCGTGCCGCGATGATCTGCCGCTGCTCGCGCGCCGCCTGCGGCGAGCCGGGGAAGCCGACGGCGCCGTCGGGCTCCACCTCCGACAGCCAGAACCGTTGCCCGTCGTGCAGGAAGTCGACGGCGATGTACGGCATGGGCATGCGGGAGGCGACGTAGTCGACGGTGTCGGCGAGTTCGGGCGGCAGCGGCACGTGCTCCATCCCACCGCCCGAGGCGAGGTTGGCGGTCAGGGAGGCGCCCTGCGGGATGCGGCGCAGCACCGTGTGGGGCTTGCCGTCGATGACGTAGACCCGGAAGTCGTTGATGCCCTCGCCGAGATACGGCTGGCAGACCAGAGCGGTCTCCGCGCCGGCGGCCAGCCCGACCACGCCCTTGAGTTCCTCGGCGCTGTGCACCAGACACACGCCCTGGCCCATGCCCCAGTAGGCGGGTTTGACGATGAGCGGATAGCTCAGGCCGTCCAGGGCCGCCTCATAGGTCAGGGCCGGCGAGTCCCGGCCGACCCCGATCCGTACGGTCGGCACCTGGGGCAGCGGGCTGTCCGCGAGATGCAGCATGGTGGCGGTCTTGTCATTGGCGAGGAACGACAGCCGGGGCGGGATGGGCAGGAAGAAGCCCGCCGCTTCGAGGATGGTGTAGAGGTAGAGCTGGTTGCAGACGTCCGTGGTGTGGTGCGCCAGGGACCACAGCGAGGTCACGAACACCGTGTCCCGCGGGGTGACTTCGGTACCGCCCAGGAAGACGCGGGGCGCGCCCGTGCCCGTGGCGTCCACGGACACCTCTTCCGGCTTGTGCAGGGACATCGCCCAGCCGTGTTCCCGGGCCACCTCCTCGTAGATGCCCCAGACGTACGTCCACTCCTTGGTGCGCATCCGCTCGGTGCCGCGGTCCGGGTAGATCCAGCACAGCCGGCGGCCTGCGGCCCGCTCAGCGGGTGCAGTGGTCATCGATGCTCCGCTTCCATGAGTTCCGGTTCCGTTCGGTTCGCTTCCGTCCGTTCGCTCTCGTCATCGGGCCGTCCATGCGCGGACCGCGCGGTGGAAACGCTCGGGCTCCTCCAGGAACGGGAGGTGTCCGCTGCGTTCGAAGAGCTCCAGGCGGGCCCCGGGGACGACGGTGGCCAGCCAGGTCCCGACGGCGCTCGGGTAGACCTGGCTCAGGGCGCCGTGCAGGAACAGCACTGGCACCCCGAGCGACGGCAGACGCCCGCGCCAGTCCTGGCGCAGCACGTCCTGCCACAACTGCCGCTTGGCCCCGATGTGGCAGTCTGTCGCGGCAGAGGTCAGCTCGTCGACCAACTCCTCGGCAGGAGTGGCCCCTTGGGCGAAGAAGCTGCGGACAAGGCCCGCGGTGGTGGCGCGGTCCGACGCGCTGAGCAGCCGGTCGACCTCCGCCGCTCCGGCAGCATCCAGCCCGCCGAAGGCCGCGTGCTGCCAGCCGTTCTCGGAGAGCAGGTAGGGGGTCTGCTCGACGGAGATCAGGCCGGTGACCCGGTCGGTGCCGTACCGGTCCAGGTAGCGGTAGGCGACGGTGGCACCGAGGGACCAGCCGAGCAGCGTCAGCCCCCGTACGTCCAGTTTCTCGGCCAGGGCCTGCAGATCCGCCGCGCAGCGGTCCACGGTGACCGGCTCGGCGCCCTTGGGCGTGGCGCCGTGGCCGCGCAGGTCCACGGTGATGACACGGTGGTCGTGGGCCAGTTCGGTGACGCTGCGGGCGAAGAAGGCCGAGGGCGCCCCGAGGCCGTGCACGAGGAGGAGCGGCGGACCGTCGCCGGTGTCCTCGAAGTGGACCGACTGGCCGTCGTCCAGCGACAGTTCAGGCATGCGACTCCTCCGTGCCGCTGCCGTCGGCGGCGTTCTCGCCGGAGGCGGCCTCGGCCTCCCACCGCTTGCGCAGCAGTGGTTTGTCCGGCTTGCCGACCGGCGTGTGCGGGATGTCGTCGGCCAGCCGTACGGTGCCCGCCAGACCGTGGGCGCGCAGCACGGCCTCGACGGACTTGCGGACCTCGTGCCCGGACCGGGCGGGATCGGGACGCACCGCGAGCAGGACCTCGTTGTCGTATGCGCCAGGGTGCGCGGGCAGCGCCACCGACTCCAGGACCGGGCACTGCGCGGCGATCTCCTCGTCGAGGACCGGCGCGGGCAGGGGGCCGTCGGCGGCCGCCAGGATCTCGGTGACCCGGCCCAGGATGCGCAGTGATCCGTCCGTCTGCCGCTGCGCCACGTCGCCCGTCCAGAACTCGTCGCCGCGGAAGGTACGGGCGTTCGCCTCGTCGCTGCCGACGTAGCCCTCGCTCGTGCAGTCCGACAACAGCACCAGCTCGCCCAGGTCGGGCCGGTCCGGCGACAGGGGTTCGAGCCGGGTGTCCACTCCTTCGACGGGAAACATCCCCAGGCCCGCCTGGAGCACGTCGGCCATGTTGCCGAGAGCCAGGCCGAACTCGGTCGAGCCGTAGATCTGCCGGATGTGGATGCCCAGCACCTCGGCGGCGTCGCTCATCTGGGCCGCGCTGAGATAGGCGCCGCCGCACAACGGTCGGCGCAGCCGCGACAGATCGGGTGCCGGGCCGTCGGCCGCCGCCCGCGCATACTCCTCGTAGTGGCGCGGCAGCGCGCTCATCGCGGTCGCGCCGTGCTCCTCGATCTGCCGCAGCAGAACGTCGGGCCCCGCCTGCGGGTCCGCGAGCACCAACTCGGCGCCGGACAGCAGGGCGGCGAAGACGTGCAGGTCGGTTGCGTGTGCCACGTCGAGGGTGTGGCGGCAGAAGAACACGTCGGCGGCGGTGATCTGAGTGTCCGCCAGCCAGCGCCGGCGCTCGCGCAGGAACCGGTCCTGCCGCCACACCATCTGCTTGGGAAAGCCCGTCGATCCGGACGTCCACAGGGCGCGGAAGATCCCGCTGTGCTGCTCACCGGGCGCCCGCGGAGCGGGCGCGGCACAGGTGAGGTCATCGAGCGCGGCCACGGGCGGGGAGCTGGCGGGGAACGCCCGGTCGTGGTCGGCGACGATCAGGCGGGGTTCGGTCAGGCGCAGCGCCGTCGCGGTGTCGGCCGCGTCGAAGTTGCTCATCAGCGGCACGTACCGGGCGCCTGTCCGGGCGACGGCCAGGATGAGGGCCAGGTAGCCGATGCTGTTGTGCAAGGAGCACGCCACGACAGCACCGGCGCCGATCCCGTGACCGCGCAGACCGGCAGCTGTGCGGTCGACCAGCGCGACCAGTTCCGGGTAGCTGACGGATGTGCCGTCGGTGGCGGTGACGGCCCGGGCGTCGGGCCGGCGTACCGCGATGTCATGCAGGGCCTGGTAGAGCACGCTTCACCTCGATGCGTATGTCGACCGCCGGCTCGGGCGGGTGGTGCCGGTGCGGAACCGGACGGGGCGCATGCGTTTTTCGCCTCGTGCGGGGTGTCCTGCTTCGTGTGGTGGCCCTTGCGTGCGGTGTCACGCCTCGTTCCAGCCCGCGTACGTGGCGAAACGCCAATCCTTGGCGAGGCAGTCGACGGCGCTGAAGCCTGCCTCGCGCAGCCACCCGAGCTGGGCGTCGACGTCGACGGGGATGTCGTGCTTCATGCGCTCCCGGCCGGCGGCCCATTCCTCGGCCGGAGTTCCGGAGGCGTGCACATGGGCCTCATGCTGCTCGTCGTACATCTTCTCGAGCACGTCCGTCGGCGCCAGGACCTGCTCGACATTGACGAAAATCCCGCCGGGCCGAAGAATCATCCGTATACGGACGAACAAATCCCGCTTTTGCTCATGCGTCAGATGGTGGATGGAGAGCGCGGACACTACGGCGTCGAATGGGCCGGCGGGCAGCTCGTCGAGGTGGTCGGCGACGCGCACCGACACCTGGTCGTCCGCGGCGAAGCGCTGTCGCGCCTGGGCGAGCATCAGCTCCGAGCGGTCCTGGAGTACCAGGTCGGCCTTGGGGAGACGGTCACGCAGCGCGGCGCTGAGCAGTCCGGTGCCCGCACCCAGATCCAGGACGCGCGGCGCTGCCCCCGCCGACATGGCCACTGCGCTGACGGCGCTGTCATAGAGGAGGTCGAAGGAGGGGATGAGCTGTCGACGCAGGGCGTCATAGGTTTCCGGATTCCACAGCTCGGTGCCGGAGGAATGAGCGGCTGCTGTCGTTTGCGACATGATGGCGATTTCCCTCTGGAGATGTTCGGTGTTCTGTCTGTTGACGAGACGACGGTGGGCAGAACAGCGTGATATCGCGAGTATCAGTAAAAAAGGTGCGCAGCTCCAGCGGCTCCGGAGAGGAGTCATTATTGGGCGCGCATTGAATCGATCCCGCCCACTGCCATGAGACTAACTTCGATCACAGAGACGGGCAAACTTCAATTTATTATCGCCCTGATCAGTAAGTGTTTTCACGCCTGGCGTGGAAGCCTTCACTCCTGTATCCGGGCGGCCGAACGCGGGTCGATAGGACGGGACCTCGCCGTCGCCCGACCGAGCCTGCACCGTCTCCCTGGTGGTGGCTTTTCGGTCAGTCTCGTATAACTCCGTACGGAGCGTCACGACGCAATCAGGTCCTTGGTGCCGCCAGCGCCTGTAGTCTGCATTGGTCGAAAAGCGGTCGACTGCCGACAGGCAAATAAAGATTCGGCAAAAGAATTTCCCCTATGCGCGGGAATCGAGGTGGACCGCCATGGAAGCCGTGTGGTCGGGGATGTGATCGCCCCCGTGAGGGCGAAGGACCGGTTGGACAAGAAGGGGGAACCGGTGCATCGCAACCTGGACGTGGGTCAGCTCCGCACGCTCGTCACCATCATGCGTACGGGCGGCTTCCGGCGGGCGGCGCAGGCCCTGTCCCTCACCCAGCCCGCCGTCAGCCAGCACATACGGCGCCTCGAGTCGCTCTTGGGTGGCCCCGTGTTCGCCAGCACCGGTCGCCGCCTGGAACTCACATCCAGGGGACGGGAGTTGTACCACTACGCCTGCCGCCTCATCGCCCTCAACGACGAGGCCACTGACCGGATCACCGCCCAGCACCCGATCGGCGTCGGCATCGGCGTCTCCTCGTTCCTCGAAGAAGCCCTGCCGGAATTCCTCGCCGTCATGATGAACCTGATGCCGTGGGCTCGACCGATCGTCCACACCGGCCTGAGCGAACCGCTGGCGGCACGCGTGACGGCCGGCGAACTCGACATCGCCCTGGTCCTGCGCCACCCTCACGAACTCGGATCCCGGTCGGTCGGCTCGGTGTCTCTCGCCTGGTACGGCAGTCCCCCGTCACCCGCGTCCGGTTCCGTACCGATCGCGCTTTGTGGTGAGCCGTGCAGCGTGCGCCGGCAGGTCCTTGCCGTCCTCGCCGCCCAGGACCAGCCCTGGCACCTCGCCTATGAGGGCCCCGATGTCCCCGGTCTTCGGGCCGCGGTCGCCGCCGGGCTGGGCCTGACCTGTCTGCCCGCCCACAGTCCGGATACCAGGACCCTGCCTCGGCTGCTCCCCGAGGCGCTGCCACCACTGCCCACCCCAGGCCCGCTGCCGGTGTCCCTCACCCTCGCACCGACCGCCGGCGCACCGCTGGCGGAGGCGGCCTTCTTCGCCGCCCGGCACGTGCTGCGCCCTTACCTCAGCACCGAACCCGCGCCCGCGCCAGTCTGCCCACCGTTGTTGGCGACACCGTGAGACGTCTGGTGCGCCCCGGCAACCGTACTCCCGGCGGAGGTTACGGACGGCGGGGACGCGGTGGTGGTCACGGCCCGTACCCGGGGTGTCGCGGTGCCGTGTCCGGTGTGCGGGATGCCGACGATGAAGGTGTACGGGTATCACGGCCGGACGGCGGCGGACGTGCCGGTCGTCGTCCGGCAGGTCGTCGTCCGGCTGCAGGTGCGGCGGCTGGTCTGTCCGGCGCTGGGCTGTGCGCGGCAGACCTTCCGTGAGCAGGTTCCCGGGCTGCTGGAGCGTCATCGGCGCAGGCCGGTGCGGCTGGCCAGGCGCATAGCCGCGGTGGCACGGGAGTTATGCGGCCGGGCGGCCGCCCGGCTGGCCGACCTGCCGGCCATGCCGGTCTCCCGCAGTACCGTGCTGAGGTGGCTGTGGCGTCTGCCGGTGCCCGGGGCGCCGGTCCCGCGGGTGATCGGCGTGGACGATTTCACGCTGCGGCGCCGTCACCGCTACGCCACGATCATTACCGATGCCGTCACCGGCCGGCGCATCGAGGTCCTGCCCGGCCGGGACGCCGATCCCCTGGAAGCCCGGCTGCGCAAGCATCCCGGCATCGAGGTCGTATGCCGGGACGGCTCGGCCACCCATGCCGAGGCCATCCGCCGCGCCCTGCCCGACGCGGTACAGGTCAGCGACCGCCGACACCTGTGGCGCAACCTGTGCGACAAGGTCCACCCCGAGGTTCGCGCCCACGCCGGCTGCCGGGCTGCCGTCCTCAACCCGCCACTGCCCGGCGGCATCCGCGAACGGACCACCCGTGAACGCTGGAACAAGGGCCCACACCCTGCTCGGCCAGGGCGCCGGCCTGCTGGACTGCTCCCGCCGCCTCGGCCTCGCGTTGAACACCGTCAAACGCTACGCCCGCATGCCCGAGCCCACCGGTCTGCGCATCGCGTCGGCGCACCGGCCCACTCTTGTCGACCCCTACCGCGAACACCTGCGCCGTCGCCGGACCGAGGAGCCGGGCGTCCCCGTCCTCCACCTCTTCCACGAGATCACGGAACTCGGCTGCACCGGCAGCCTCAACAGCCTGCACACATACCTCAACCAGCGCCGCGCCGACGGCGACCGGCCCGTCGCCACCCCACGCCGCGCCGCGCGGCTCCTCCTCACCGATCCGGAGAACCTGCGGCCGAAGGAGGCCACCCTGCCGGAGAAGATCACCGCGGCCTGCCCGGAGATGACTGAACTCGCCGACCTCGTACGCGGCTTCGCCGCCCTGCTCACACCGGCCCAGGGCAACGATCTGAAGCTCACCGAGTGGATCACCGTCACCCGCGCCGCGGCCCTGCCTCACCTGCACAGTTTCGCCAACGGCCTCGAACTGGACCGCTCAGCCGCCGACGCCGGCCTCACCCTGCCCTACCACAACGGTCGCACCGAAGGCGTCAACACCAGAACGAAACGGGTGTTGTCGGCGGCAGCGCCTCCGGCGACCGCGTCATGGAGGAGCTCAGTAGTTGATCCGGTATCTGTCGAGCACTCTCTCGTGTATGTCGATGCCGAGGCCGGGCCGTGCAGGCGGGTTGAACCGGCCCTTTGTCGGTGTGACAGGTTCCGTCACGAGTTCGTGCTGCATCGGATTCTCGAGCGGCTTGATCTCGAACTGGCGACAGTGCGGGGAGGCGAACGACAGGGCGAGGCTCGCGGCCGAGACGACGGCACTGGACCAGGCGTGAGCGTTGATCTCGGAGCCGGCCGCGCTGCAATGGGCGGCGGCGGCCATCCAACCGCTGATGCCCTCGCAGCGTCCCGGGTCGACGCCGACCACGTCCACGGTTCCGGTCCCGAGGATGCGCTGCACGCCCCGCGGCGTCCATTCACGTTCGCCATACGCGATCTTTGTCTTGGTGTGCGCACAGAGTGCGGCGTATCCCTCGGGATCGTCCGCGCCGAGAGGCTCTTCGATCCAGTCGATGCCGAACTCCTCGAAGGCACGGGTGCGTTGGATGGCCGTGTCCACGTCCCAGCGGATGGTCGCTCCGATGTCGATCATGATGGCCGGTTCTGGGCCGAGCTCGCGTCTCAGGGCTGCCACGAAGGCCCGATCGCGTTCCGCGTCGACTCCCAGGTGGGCATCGCCGCGCTTCCCGAAGCCGACTTTGATTCCCGTCGCGTCCTGTTCTGCGACCCAGTTCGCCATGGTGGCTGCCATGGTATCGAGGTCGTTCTGTGTGGCGTGGCAGCTGATGAGTGCGGGGACGTGCTCGTGCACCGGGCCTCCGAGGAGGTCGAGAACGCTTCTGCCCGCCTCTTTGCCCGCCAGGTCCCACAACGCGATGTCCAGGGCTGAGACAGCGAAGGACGCCAGACCTCCGTTGCCGTACCACCAGGTGTGGCGCTGCATCGCCTGGTGGATCCGTGCGCGCTCGCTCGGTTCCCGGCCCACGACGAGGTCGGCGAGTGCTTCCACGAGGATTGCCGTCGCTCGTGTTGCTTCGCGCCACATGGTCACGGCTTCGCCCCAGCCGACCTGCCCGTCTTCCCCCACGATCCGGACGAACAGGAGGTGGCGTACGGCGTCGGCATCGTTGGGTTCGGGGTAGGCGACGGGAATCGTCTCCACCTTTGTGATCTTCATCAGGACCTTTCGAAGAGACCGCTTGTCGCGCTGCGGTAGGCGAGTTCCAGTGCTTCGACGGTGCGTGCGCCGAGTTCGCCGGGTGCCGGGTTGTCGTCGCGGTGTCCCAGTGCGAGGTCGAGGAGGCTGTTGACCGGGCGTGCCCCGTCGTAGGCTCCTTCGCCGGGGGTGACCGCAAGTTCTATCTGGCCGGTGGCCGGGCTGAACAAGGAGGCGCGCTCGCGGAAGACGTCAACGGCCAACTGGCCCTGGGTGCATACGGCTTCGACGGTGAGGTGATGTTTGTTGCCGTCGGCTCCCAGGTAGGCGGAGGCTCCTCCCACGCTGCAGATGCCGCCGCCGGTGAGGGACAGTGTGATGGCGTCGTGCAGTTCCACCGTGGCTCCGGGCCGTGCCCAGGTGAGGGCGAACGCGCCGTTCGCGCGGGCTCCGGTGAGTCCGAAGGCCAGGGCGAGGGCGTGGGAGAGCTGGGCTTGTCCGTAACCGCCTCCCGATACCGCCGGATCGGTCCATGTCGCTTGCTCGGGGGCGGTGTCCGGGCTGGCGTCCGGGTAGCTTCCTGCGTCGGTGAGCAGTTCGCGGGTCTGCGAGGACATGGTGACGGAGAGGTGCTCGACGCTGCCGATGTCGTGGGCTGTCAGGAGCGCTCGGAGGCGCTTGATCATCGGGGAGTGGTTCCAGCCGAAGGACAGGACGAGGTGGCGGTCATGGCGTCGGGCTGTGTCGACCACGTCCCATGCCTGTTTGCTGGTGATCGTGTAGGGCTTCTCGCACAGGACGTGGGCGCCGGCTTGGATTGCCGCAGAGGCGTGTTCATGATGCAGGGCTGTCGGGCTGGCCACGACAACAACATCCACGCCGGCATCGAGCACGTCCCGGTAGTCCTCGCTGGCCATGGCGAAGCCGAATCGCTCCTTGACCCGGGCCAGCGCCTCGTGGCCTTGTCGGGATACTCCGACGAACTCGACGTCCTGGCGGCGTGCGTCCAGTGCCGGAAGATGTGCTGCCATCGCCCATGATCCGGCGCCGATGACGCCCAGGCGTAGCTTGCCCATGGTGATGACTCCTTTCTGCGGTGTAGTGCCGGGATGGTTCTACGCTTTCGCGAGACGGAGTCGGAGCTGGTCGAAACCGACGGCGAGGATGAGCAGGCTGCCACTGGCCACTTGCTGGTAGAAACTGTTCACGTTCATCAGGGTCAGGCCGTTGTTGACGACTCCGATGATCAGGAGGCCCACCAGGGTGCCCTGGATGGTGCCCCTGCCGCCGCCGAGGCTGGCCCCGCCGAGGACGATCGCGGTCACCACGGTCAGTTCGAGGCCGGTGGCACTGTTGGGTGATGCCGCGGAGAGCTGGGATGTCAGGACGAGTCCGGACAGGGCGACGCTCAGCCCGCTGGCGACGAACGCCCAGACGATCGTCCTGTTGCCTCGCACACCGACCAGTCGGGCCGCCACAGGGTTGGATCCCGAGGCGTACAAGGACCGTCCGAAGACTGTGTAGCGCATCAGCAGGGCCGCGATGACGGCCAGGGCCACCAGAAGCAGGACCGGCAGCGGGATGTTCAGTACGGGCCGAGCCGTGCCGAGTCCGGAGAAGTTCGCCAGCGCGATGGTCCCTCCGTCCGCGTTGACATGGGTCAGGCCGCGCAGTACCGCCATCATGCCGAGGGTCGCGATGAGCGCGTTGACCCGGAAGACCGTGACGAGCACACCGTTGACCAGGCCGATCAGGATTCCGATGCCTGCGGCGGCGAGAACAGCCACGAGAATGATCTGTTCCTGGGCGATGCTCGCCATCATCACGCCGCAGAAGGCGGCGCCGCTGCCCACCGAGAGGTCGACCTGACCGGCGATCAGCAGCATCGTGCCGGGTATCGCGATGATGCCTGTCACGGCGATGGCGGTGAGCAGGTTGAGGATGTTGCCCTGGGTCAAGAACTGCGGCGACTGCAGCGAGAAGAACAGGACCAGGGCGACGAGCATCGTCAGCAGGGCCGCGAGTTCGGGCATGGTCCGGCGCCGTCGACGCTGCTGCCCCGGTTGCTGGTCGGGACCGTGCGCGGGGCCTTCGGCGCTCTTTGGGGATGTCTTGCTCTGTGTCACGTTGCCCATGGGGACTTCTCCTGACGTGGTGTGCGTCCTCAACCGCCGGCGGCGTCTGTCAGGGACTCCGTGGTGATCTGACGTCCACTGAGCTCACAGGTGACGCGCCCGCGAACCATGACCACCGCCCGGTCGGCGAGTTGGACGACCTCTTCGTAGTCGCTGGTGGCGACGACAATCGCCGCTCCCTCGGCGGCCATGCGACGCAGCGCGGCGTAGATGTCGGCCCGGGCGCCGACGTCCACGCCACGGGTGGGTTCGACAAGCGCGAGCAGGGACGAGCCGCGCTCGAACCATCGCGCGAGCAGAACCTTCTGCTGATTGCCTCCGGAGAGGCTGGCCAGTGCCTGACCGGCACCACCGGGAGCGCGGATGTTGAGTTCCTCGCTCCACCGTGTGAACGCGCTCTGTTCACGTGCGGCGTTGACGACACCGATGCGACTCAACCGCGGCCACGACGGTGCGACGAGGTTCTCCCCGATGGAGCGGGTGAGCAGTGCTCCCTCCCGCTGACGATCGGCGGCCAGGTAGCCGACGCCCTGGGCGACGGCCTGACGCGGGCTGCCTGCAGGCGGACGCCCGAGTACCCGAACGCTTCCCGCGCTGAGTTCACGGCGTCCGAAGACGGCGTCCGCGACATCGGCGGTTCCGCTGCCGACCTTGCCGTACAGGCAGACGACCTCCCCCGCCCGCACGACCAGGTCCAGAGCGTCGAACGACGGCGGGGACGTGGCTCCTTCGAAGACAAGGGTCGGCTCGCCGAGAGTGGCGTTGCTGGACGCGGGGCGGGAGACCGTCCCGACGTCACGCCCCACCATGGCCGTGACGAGCTCTGCCCGGGCTAAGTCGTCGGTGGTTCCCGCAACCGCCACTGTGCCGTCCCGCAGGACCACGACGTCGTCGGCGATCTCGGCGACCTCGTCGAGACGGTGGGTGATGTAGACGAGTGCGACACCGCGTGCCCGCAGGCGGCGGACGTATCCGAACAGCCGCTCGCACTCCGGGGCGGACAGCGCGGCGGTCGGCTCGTCGAGCACTAGACAGCGGGCATCGTCGGACAGTGCGCGGGCGATCTCCACGATCTGCCGCTCGCCGACACGCAATGCCCCGACCTTCGCGTCGAGATCGAGGTCAACTCCCATGGTGGCGAGGATGTTTCGTGCACGCTGGCGCAGTCTCCGCCAGTTGACCACTCCTCGGGTCGAGGGCCAGTGCCCCAGGCTGATGTTCTCGGCGACGGTCAGATCGGGAGCGTCCGACGGCTCCTGGAAGATCATGCGGATGCCCCGGCGGCGGGCGGACACGGGGGCGAGCGCGGAGACTGTGTCGCTGGCGCCGTCCGCGGTGTGGAACTCCAGCGTGCCCGCGTCCGGTGCATGGGCCCCGGCGATCGTCCTGACCAGGGTGGACTTTCCCGCACCGTTCTCGCCGAGCAGCGCGAGGACACGGCCACCGACGATGTCGACGTCGACTCCGTGCAGCACTTCTGTGCCGCCGAACGACTTACGAATGCCGCGCGCCCGCATGGCGAAAGCCGAGGCTGCCGGGGCTTGGTGAACAGGCATCGATGCACACTCCCGATCAGCAGGACGGGCGGTAGATGTCGCTGATGTTCGCCTGGTTGATGATCACGTGCGGGATCAGCAGCTTGTCCGGGATGGACTCGCCCTCGACCGCCTTGATGAGATAGGGAACGCCGATCTCTCCGTAGCGCTCGGGAAAGTAGGCGGTGTCCCCGACCCACTGCGGGTTGCCCTTGATCGCACACCAGGCGGAGGGGTCCGCACCCTGCCCCGAGACATACAAGTCGCCCGTACGGCCTGCCGTCTTGGCGGCGGCGAGGGCGCCTTCGACAGCGTCGTCATTGATGGCGGCCACGACGATACGCCGGGCCCCGGGCAGCGTGGTCAGCACGTCGTTGAACGTGGTGCGCGCCTGGTCGATCCGGAAGGCGTTCTCGGTCCTGAGGTTCTTGACCGGTCCGCACACCGACTCGAAACCCTTGCGGTATCCGCCCATGCGAGCCTCGTTGACGTCTCCGGCGTCTCGTTGCTCCAGCGAGACGTAGGCGTCGTACTTGCAGTCGAACATCTTCTTCACGTAAGTGCCGAGCGCCTTGCCGGCGAGCTCTCCCGCGAACACGTTGTTCGCTCCCATGAAGGAGGTCTGGCAGGAGCCCTGCTGGATGTCGATGGCGATCACGGGAACGGACGGCCCGGCCTTGCAGATCGCGTTGCCCGATTTCGAGTCCGCCTGGAAGTTGAGATAGCCGTCCACTCCTTGTTCCTTGAAGTTCTTGGCACAGGCCAGAGCGGTGGCGCCGTCGCCCTTGGAGTCACACAGGATCAGCTCAGCTCCTGCGATCTTGGCCTGCTCACGGACGCTGTTGCTGACCAGCTGGGAGAAGGGCGTGGATTCGTCGAGTGCGATGAGGCCCAGCTTGAGGCCCTTGCCGCTCCCCGGTTCGGCCTTCTGGAAGTCGACCGCCCCGGCCTCTCCCTTCGGGACCTGCAGATCGACGTTGGCCGGGCTCCCGGGAGGTTCCTGGCTTTGCCCACCTCCGGGTCTTCCTGTCGTACAGGCGCCGAGTGCCAGCATGGCGACCGCGCTGGTCAGCGCCGCTGTGTGAAGTGTTCGGGGCTTCATGAGAACGACCTCTCTGCCGGCCTGGGCCATACATGGGTCTCGCCGCACTCCAGGCTGGAATGCATTCCAGGAGAACTGTCCGTCCCATCTCAGCCAAACGTCAACCCTCGGAACGCAGATCTCGATTGAAGACAGTCGAAAGATCTCATTGACCTACATGTTTACCTGTTACGCGGTTCACCTCCCCCGGGAGGTTGACCATTCATATCGGCAAGTGCAACGCTGGTAACGATTCCAGGAGAGAGGTGCCCACAATGGTGACCAATGCGCTCGACTCCACGGAGGTGTCATCGCCGTCCACGGCGAACACCCACCCGACGTCATCGTCCGGCATGCACATTCGCGCAATCGAAGCAGTGCCCGTCCGGGCCCCCCTGGCCCGCGAGTTCCGCGGTAGCTACTACCGGATGACCCACCGCGCCACCCTGGTCGTCCGGGTCCTCACCGACGCGGGAATCACGGGCGAGGCCTACGTCGGAGACGAGGACGCGGGGGCACGCGAGATCCAGGCCGCTCTGCTCAACGAGATAGCCCCCCGGGTGACAGGAATCGACGTCCTCGCCACCGAGAAGGCATGGGCAGCCGCGTATCCCGCCACCTTCGACATCCTGCGGGACCGCAGGACGGGCCTCGTGGCCCTCGCGGCGCTGGACACCGCGGTCTGGGACGCCTACGGCAAGGTCGTCGGCCAGCCTCTGTGGCGGCTGTGGGGCGGTACCCGCGACAGGATCCCCATGACAGCCATCGGCGGCTACTACGGCGAGCCGCTGGGGCCGATCGAGGAGGAAATCGCCTACTACAGCGAGACGTTGGGCCTAGCGGGCATGAAGTTCAAGGTGGGGGGCGCGAGTCCCGCCGAGGACGCGGAACGAGTGCTGCGGGCGCGTGCCGCAGCCGGCCCCGACTTCACGATCTGCATCGACGCCAATCAGGGCTACACCGTCCCCCAGGCAGTCGAACTGGCCCGTCGCCTGGACGGCGCGAACATTCAGTGGTTCGAGGAACCCGTGCGGTGGCACAACGACCGACGGGCGTTGCGGGACGTACGGTTCATGGGCGGCATCCCCGTATGCGCAGGGCAGAGCGAGCTGTCCGCCAGCGGCTGCCGCGACCTCATGGAAACGGGGTCTATCGACGTGTGCAACTTCGACGCCTCCTGGTCCGGCGGACCGACCGCCTGGCGGCGCACCGCAGCGATCGCGAGCAGCTATGACGTCCAGATGGGGCACCACGAAGAACCGCAGGTGAGTACGCACCTTCTGGCCAGCATTCCGCACGGAACGCAAGCCGAGTGCTTCCATCCCGACCGCGACCCCTTCTGGTGGACCCTGGTCACCAACAAGGCGCCGCTGGAGCAGGGCCAGTTCATCCTCCCCGACCGCCCGGGGCTCGGCTGGGAGCTGGACTGGGACTACATCTCGCATCATCGGCTCGACGCATGAACTCCTTGCTGGACGACGGGCTCAAGGACGCCCGGGTACTGGTCACCGGCGCGGCAGGCGGCATCGGCGCAGCCGTCGCCGAGGCATTCCTCGCGGCCGGCGCCGCCGTGGTCGTCTCCGATGTCACCACCGTGTCCGAAGACCTCGGCGCGCGGGCCTCGGTGACGGCCGATCTTCGCGACACCTCGGAGAGCGTCCGCCTGGTGACAGCGGCGGCCGAAACGCTCGGCGGGCTCGATGTGGTGGCGCATCTGGCAGGAGTGCTCCGCCGACGCGACATCGCACAGGTCACAGAGGCCGACTGGGACGTGCAGCACGACGTCAACCTCAAGGCATCGTTCTTCCTGCTGCGCGAGGCCGCCGACCTGATGGCCCGCCAAGGGACGGGAGGCCGGCTCATCGCGGCCGCGTCCCAGGGCTGGTGGAGCGGCGGCTACGGCGGATCGGCCGTCTACGCGGCGAGCAAGGGTGGTCTCGTCTCCTTGTGCCGTGGGCTCGCCCGCACCTACGGCCCCTCCGGTATCACCGTCAACACGGTCGCACCCGGGGCCATCGACACCACCATGCTCACCGACGATCTCGCAGTCGACGCCCTGGACACGATCCTCTCGGCCACCCCCCTCGGGCGGCTCGGGACGGCCCAGGAAGTCGCTTCCGCCGTGCTCTTCCTCGCCTCGGCACGCGCGTCCTTCATCACCGCGGCGACGTTGAACGTCAGCGGCGGCTGGCTGGCCTACTGACATGGAGTTTCTTGTCACTCTGCGGCAGGACTGGCCCGAACTGCGGCGCCATCCCCGGCTGTCGGAGCTGATCGCCGAGGAACGCCGCATCGGACGCCTGCTGATCGAGGAGGGTGTCATCGCCCGGATATGGCGCATTCCCGGACAGCGCGCCAACGTCGGGATCTGGCGGGCGAGGGACGCGACCGCTCTGGTCGCGCACCTCGACCGGCTGCCGCTGCGGCCCTGGCTGGAGGCGGACGTCGTCGCGCTCGCCACGCACGAACTGGAGGAGGACGCAGAAGGGTGGTTCATTCCAGATGCCACACCTCAGTAGCCTCGGCTCGGGTCACACCTCCCTCCGCATCGCAGACAAGAACATCCCTGAACCACCGCGACCACCGGGCGTCCACCTCGGTGCTCGCCACCTTGCCGAATGCCGTGGCCGCATCGGGATGGCACTCCGCATACGCGATCACCGTGGTGTCCAGCCGGAAGAGGGTGTAGTTGCGCACCCCTGCGGAGTGGAGTTCGGCCACGAGCTCCGGCCAGATCTCGTCGTGCCGTCGCCGGTACTCCGCTTCACGGCCGGGAATCAGCTCCATCCGAAAGCACACGCGCTGCATCTGAACAACTCCTGGGGCTGTGGACTTGTCTCGACGGGGAGACCTCGGGCACTGTACTGGAAAGGATTCCAGCCTGGAATGGATTCCAGGCCGTCGATCCGCTGCAAGGCCGCTGACGATCCCGGAGAAGACTGATGCGTCTGTCATGCGCCGACTACACCTGGCCCCTGCTGCCGCACGCCGCCGCGCTGGACCTGATCCGCGCCATCGGCTGTGACGCCGTGGACCTGGGCTTCATGTCCCTGCGTTCCCACGTACGCCCCGAACAGGAGCACGGCGCGATCGCCTACGCCGCCGGCGCCGCCCGTGAGCGCGTCACATCGCGCGGACTCGCGGTCGCCGACGTGTTCGCGATCCCGCACACCGACTTCGAGACCATGGCCGTGAACAACCCGGACCCGGCGCAGCAGGACCGGTCGTTCGAATTCTTCCTCGATGCCGTGGAATTCGCCCAGCACGTCGGTGCGCCCGGGATCACCACGCTGCCCGGCGTCCCCTTCGGCGACGAGACCTTCGGCGAGGCCCTGACGCGCTCCGCCGAAGGTCTCAGCCGCCGCGTCGAGCTGGCCGCCTCGCGCGGTCTGGAGCTGTCCGTGGAGCCGCACACGGGCTCCCTCATCGACACGCCGGAAAAGACCCTCCGCCTGCTGGAGAGCGTCCCAGGACTACGCATCACCCTCGACCCGGCCCACTACGTGTACGCGGGTGTCCCGCAGACGGAGATCGAACCGTTGCTGACGCACGCTCGACATCTTCAGTGCCGTCCCGGACGCCCGGGACGGCTGCAGGTCGCGGTCAGCGAGGACGCGATCGCCTGGACGCCGATCGTGTCCGCCCTGCACCGACAGGGATTCGCGGGCTACTTGGCCCTGGAGTATGTGTGGCAGGAATGGATGGACTGCAACCGCGTCGACACGGTCGCAGAGTCCGTGCTCTTGCGCGACGTCCTGCTGAGCGCGGTCCGCTCCTACCGCGCCCGCGCCGAGGGGGTGCCAGCATGAGTTTCCTGAGTCAACCTCTATGCCGCCAAGGGCACCTCGGCGGATGTGTTGGTCTTCCCGTTGGCTTCGTGAATGGCGGGGTCGTAGCA